>NZ_LZMI01000126.1:0-92035 GCF_001665475.1 Gordonia sp. 852002-51296_SCH5728562-b
GATACCCCAGCCGAGCGTTTGCGTGATCTAATCACCACCAACTAACAGCAGTGTTGCGCCGACCCCTTGAAACCGCCTTCGTGGAGTGCGGGGCCGCGGTGCTGTGATGGGGTCTGGTCAGCTCAGGCGCTCGAGCACCATCGCCATGCCCTGGCCACCGCCGACGCACATCGTCTCGATGCCGAACGTCTTGTCGTAGGTCTGCAGGTTGTTGAGCAGCGTGGTGGTGATACGCGCACCGGTCATGCCGAAGGGGTGGCCGAGCGCGATGGCGCCGCCGGACACGTTCAGCTTGTCGTGGTCGATGCCGAGCTCGTTTGCCGAACCGATGACCTGCACGGCGAATGCCTCGTTGATCTCGAACAGGTCGATGTCGGAGATCGACTTACCCGCGACGCGAAGCACCTTGCGGACGGCCTCGATGGGCCCGAGGCCCATGATCTCGGGTGAGAGTCCGGTCGCGGCGGTGGCGACGACGCGCGCGAGCGGGGTCAGGCCGAGTTCCTTGGCCTTGGTGTCGCTCATGATGACCAGCGCGGCCGCGCCGTCGTTCAGCGGGCAGGCGTTGCCGGCGGTGATGGTGCCGTCGGGGCGGAAGACGGGCTTGAGCTGCGAGATCTTCTCGTAGGTCGTGCCCGGTCGGGGGCCGTCGTCGGTGCTGACGACGGTGCCGTCGGCCAGCGTGATCGGGTCGATCTCGCGCTCGAAGAATCCGGCCTTGATGGCCTCCTCTGCGCGGTTCTGGCTGCGCACGCCCCAGTGGTCCTGGTCTTCACGCGAGATGCCGGTGAAGCTCGCGACGTTCTCGGCGGTCTGACCCATCGCGATGTACACGTCGGGGATCAGGCCGTCTTCTCGGGGATCGTGCCACGCGGGAGCGCCGCCCTCGGCGGAGCGTTCGGTGCGGGCCAGCGCCTCGTCGAACAGCGGGTTCTTGGAATCGGGAGCACCGTCGGCGCCGCCGGAGATGGCGAAGCTCGACACGCTCTCGACGCCACCGGAGATGAACACATCACCCTCGCCGGCCTTGATGGCGTGCAGGGCCATGCGGGTGGTCTGCAACGACGACGAGCAGTAGCGGTTCACGGTGACACCGGGGATGTGATCGAAGCCGAGTTCGACGCCGAGCACGCGGGCGATGTTGTAGCCGCCCTGGCCGCCGGGCTGGCCGATTCCCCAGTGGATGTCTTCGATTTCCTTGGGGTCGAGCTCGGGGACCTTGGCGAGAAGTGCGGTGACGATCTGTCGAGAGAGTTCGTCGGGACGAACGTCTTTGAGGGATCCCTTTCCGGCGCGGCCGATCGGGGAGCGGGCATGGGCAACGATGACAGCTTCAGGCATGTGAAACACGTTACTGGACAGCTCGGGTGTCAGAAGAGCCGGATTTGTCACTCGTCGGAGCGCGGAGCCTTCGATGCGGTATCCGGTTGGACGAGAGGCAAGAAGACGTCGTCGACGATGGTGCGCAGAACGTCGTCGGACACGGGTTTCAGGGACATGAGTACCTCGTAGCGATAGAGGTCGGCAGGCAGCGCGATGGCCCGCTCGGTCACATGTGCCGGGTCCACCTCGCCCCGAGCGATCGCACGCTCGACGATGGTGGCCATGGTCGACGCCCGATCGCCGATGAACAGCGCGCGAACCTCACGGGGGGTGGTGGCGCCTTCGGCGAAGTACTCGCCGAGACTCGACGCCATCATGACCACGAAATCGGCGCGAGTGTCATTCATGTCGCGCAGCGCTTCGAGGACGTCGTCACGCAGATTTCCGGTGTCGGGTACGACGACCTCGACCTGCCGCCCACGATGCGAGATCGCGGCGCGCAGCAGGTCGCCGCGTGTTGCCCACCGGCGATAGAGCACGGGCCTGCTGGTTCCGGCTCGTTCGGCGACGGCCTCGAAGGTCAGCCCCGAGTAGCCGCGGTCGAGCAGTTGCTCCCACGCGGCGTCGAGGATGGCGGCCTCGAGTTCGGCGCCCCGGCGTCGTGTGGGGTTGGCGTCCTGGTGTTCAAGATCCACTTGCGTATCTTATCGCGCCAGCCTATCGTCGAAAATAAGATACACAAATGATTCTTAAAGGGGTTCCCATGACGGCAACAACGTCCCCGGCCCAGACCATCGATCCCGCGACGCGTCGTGTCGCGTGGGCTGTGATCATCGGTCTGATCGCACCGATCCTCGACACCACGATCACCACCATCGCGCTCGAGACGCTCGGCCGAGACCTCGACGTTCCGGTGTCGACGATCCAGTGGGTCAGTACCGGATACCTGCTGGCGCTCGCCGTCGCGGTGCCGTTGGCGGATTGGGCGGCAACGCGATTCGGGTCACGCGTCGCTTGGATCGCGGGGCTGCTGATCTTCCTGCTCGGCTCGGTCTTGTGCGCAGTGGCATGGGATGCGCCGTCGCTCATCGCATTTCGTGTTCTACAGGGCCTCGGCGCCGGACTGATCATGCCGCTGATGATGTCGATCCTGGTGTCGGCCAGTCGTGGAGTGGCGCTCGGACAGGTCATCGCTCTGGTGTCGATGCCGACCGCGCTGGGGCCGATCCTGGGTCCCGTGCTCGGTGGCGTGATCCTGAACTGGCTCAACTGGCGGTGGCTCTTTCTCATCAACGTCCCGATCGTGGCGGTCGCGCTCTACCTCGCGCGGCGTATCCCCGACGATGACCGCACCCGCGGCGCCGACGATCACCACGCTCACCTAGATGTCGTCGGATTACTGCTTCTCGCACCGGGTTTGGCGCTGATCCTGCTCGGGCTCTCCAATGCCCACGCGGGCTTCGTCAGTCGGAGTGTGATGATTCCGCTGGTCGTCGGCGTGATCGCGCTGGGAGTGTTCGTGGTGCGCAGCCTGGTGTCTGTGCGCCAGGGGATCGTCGACATCCGTATTCTTGCTCATCGCGCAGTTGCCGCGTCGTCGGCCGGACTGTTCGCATTCGGCATCGCATCGTTCGGGGCAATGTTCCTGCTGCCCTTGTTCTTTCAGCAGGTGTTCGGCGACTCGGTGCTCCGGGCGGCGCTCTATCTGATCCCGCAAGGCGTCGGAGCGTTCGTGACCCGCGGGCTGGCGGGAAAGTTGACCGACCGGTTCGGCGGGCGCTGGGTGGCGGCGTGCGGGTTCGTGATCGTGGCGGCCGCGACCGTGCCGTTCGCGTTCGCCGATGCGGGAACCTCGGTGGTCTGGTTGATGATCGCCTTGCTGCTCCGTGGCCTCGGGCTCGGGTTGCTGTTGTCGCCGATCATGGCCGCGGGCTTCATCGGCGTCCCCGACTCCGCGCGTCAGGACACCAGCATGCTCACCCGGATCACCCAGCAACTCGGCGGCTCCTTCGGCACCGCGATCCTCGCCGTCGTGGTCATGTCGGCTGCCTCTGCGGCAGCCGGTTTCTCCGCGGCGTTCTGGTGGTCGGTGGTGTTCGCGCTGGTAGGCGCCGTGCTCGCGCTGACGCTGCCGTCGCGGCCCGCGCTCACGTGAACGGCGTGATCTCGATGCCCCCGGCGGTCAGCAGTTCACGGGTGGCCACCGCCATCGCGACAGCGGCTGGGCTGTCGCCGTGCAGGCAGACGGAGTCGACGTCGATCCGTATCGTGTCGCCTTCGATGGAGTCGACGACGCCGTCGGAGACCATGCGCATCACCCGCTTGGCGACCGCCGCAGGATCGTCGAGGACTGCGCCCGGTTCGCGGCGGGAGACCAAGGTGCCGTCGGAGTGGTACGCCCGATCCGCGAAAGCTTCTCGGACCGTAGGTATTCCGCGATCCGAAGCGATCTCGAGTAGCAGTGACCCCGGCAAGCCGAGTACGGGGAGGTGTGGATCGACCGAGGCTATCGCGTCGACCACGGCACGCGCGTGCACGTCGTGGTGAACGGCTGTGTTGTACAGCGCCCCATGTGGTTTGACGTAGCTGACCGTGCCGCCGGCGGCGCGAGCAATGGCCTGCAGTCCGCCGATCTGGTAGACGACGTCGTCGGTCAACTCCGTGTGTGTGGCGTCGACGAACCGCCGCCCGAAGCCCGCGAGGTCCCGATAGCTGACCTGTGCACCGATGCGGACACCGTTCGCGAGTGCACTGCGACATGTTCGTGCCAACGTGCTCGGATCGCCCGCGTGAAAACCGCAGGCAACGTTGGCGCTGGTGACCACCTCGAGCACGGCGTCGTCGTCGCCGAGCTCCCAGCGGCCGAACGACTCGCCGACGTCGCTGTTGAGATCGATGTGCGTCATTCGACGGTCCGTGCGCGCCGCAGCAGGCGGGACATGAATTTGCTGGCGGGGACGGTCTCCGACATCTCGGGCGGCTCGGGCAGCGGTGCCGGTCCCCATTCACCGATCTCCTCGAGGACCGGGGGAGTGAGGATCGCCGCGGCGAGCTCGTATCCGGCCGCGGACGGGTGGAAGTGGTCGGGCGAGAACATGTGATCGGGCTTCGCCTTGAATTCCTCGGAGAGCAGATCGGCCAGCGGAACGGCGACGCCTCCCGCGCTGCGCACCGCTGACTGCTGGCGGGCAGCGAGCCGCAGGCCCCAGATGCGCAGCACCGACCGCAGCGGCTGCGGGATCGCGGTGATCACGCCGAAGTCGGGGCAGGTGCCGACGACGACCACCGCGCCCGTCTCGCGCAGTCGGCGGACGGCGGCTCCCAGGCGATTCGCCGACGCCCGGATGCCGTTGGTGGCGGTCACGTCGTTGGCGCCGACCAGGATGACCGCGACGTCGGGTCGATGTCCCGCGATCAACATCGCGTCGATCTGCGCGCCGAGGCCTTTCGACGTCGCGCCGACGATGGCCTTGTTGCTGTAGCGGATGACCCGACCGGTGTCGGCCGCGACGCGACGGGCGACGCGCACGCCGGGGGTGTCGTCTGCCGACTCGACGCCGAGTCCCGCGGCCGTCGAATCGCCGAACACGGTCAGGTGCAGATCGGCAGGGGTATCGCGGGTGACGCGTAGCGGCTCGCCGCCGTCGGGGAGGTAGATGCCGTCGCCGTTGGGGGCGTTGTCGGTGCGGTGCGGGATGGTGGTTCTGGCTTGTTGTGCCTGCCAGACCAGCACGTTGTATGCCGCCCACGTGGCGCCGGCCCCTGCGGCCGTCGCGGTCGCTGCGGCACTGACATCGCGGAGGACGTGACGCGAATCGGACACGCGTCCCAGCTTAGCGGCAAGTCGAATGTGGACGGCTTGCGACGCTCTGGGACCATAGAAGTATGCGCATCGCCAATCACGTCGTCGACCTGGTGGGCAACACACCACTGGTCAAGCTCAACTCGGTGACCTCCCCCGGATCGGGGCTGGTCGCGGCCAAGGTCGAATACCTCAATCCCGGCGGCAGCAGCAAAGACCGGATCGCCGTGCGGATGGTCGACGCTGCGGAGAAGTCGGGGGAGCTGAAGCCCGGCGGCACGATCGTCGAGCCGACGTCGGGCAACACCGGTGTCGGGCTGGCGCTCGTCGCGCAGCAGCGCGGATACAAGTGCATCTTCGTGTGCCCCGACAAGGTCGGCGAGGACAAGCGCAACGTGCTGCGTGCCTACGGCGCCGAGGTTGTCGTGTGCCCGACGGCCGTCCCGCCGGAACACCCCGACAGCTACTACAGCGTCTCCGATCGTCTGGTCCGTGAGGTCGACGGCGCGTGGAAGCCCAATCAGTACTCCAACCCCGCCGGTCCGCAGAGCCACTACGAGACCACCGGCCCGGAGATCTGGCGCGACACCGACGGCACCATCACGCACTTCGTCGCGGGTGTCGGCACCGGCGGCACCATCACCGGCACCGGCCGCTATCTCAAGGAGATCTCCGACGGCAAGGTCAAGGTCGTCGGCGTCGACCCAGAGGGTTCGGTCTACTCCGGCGGCACCGGGCGCCCGTACCTCGTCGAGGGTGTCGGTGAGGATTTCTGGCCCGACGCCTACGACCCGAGCATCCCCGACGAGATCATCGCGGTCTCCGACGCCGACTCATTCGACATGACCCGACGCCTCGCCCGCGAAGAGGGGCTGCTCGTCGGCGGCTCCTGCGGTATGGCGGTCGTCGCGGCACTGCAGGTGGCGCAGCGAGAGGGCCCCGACTCCGTCGTGGTGGTCCTGCTGCCCGACGGTGGGCGCGGCTACATGGCCAAGATCTTCAACGACGAGTGGATGAGCAGCTACGGCTTCCTGCGCACCCCGCTCGACGGCGACAAGCCGGAGCTGCTCGTCGGAGATGTGTTGCGCGGCAAGACCGGTACGCTTCCCGACCTCGTGCACACGCACCCCCAGGAGACGCTGCGCGACGCGATCGAGATCCTCCGCGAGTACGGGGTGTCGCAGATGCCGGTCGTCGGCGCCGAGCCGCCGGTGATGGCGGGCGAGGTTGCAGGCGCGGTCACCGAACGTGACCTGCTCTCGGCGGTATTCGAGGGTCGTGCGAACCTCGCCGATCCCGTGTCGGCGCACATGGGAGATCCGTTCCCGCTCATCGGTTCCGGTGAGCCGGTGTCCGCGGCGACCAAGGCGCTCGGCGAGTCCGACGCACTCATGGTCGTCGAGGACGGAAAACCGATCGGCGTCATCACCCGACATGATCTGCTGGCATTCGTCAGCACCCATCCGACGATCACCGCCGGTTAGCGTCCAAATCATCACTCAGCGAGGAGTTCTCACGTGAAGAAGTACCAGCGTCCACGCGGCTTTTCCACCGAAGCCATCCACGCAGGCTACGACCCCGACCCGCAGACCGGCGCGGTGAACGTCCCGGTCTACGCGAGTTCGACGTTCGCACAGGACGGCGTCGGCGGTCTACGTGACGGATTCGAGTACGCGCGTACCGGAAATCCGACGCGTCGCGTGCTCGAGGCGAACGTCGCCGCGATCGAGGGCGGCACGTACGGACGCGGTTTCTCCTCAGGCATGGCTGCCACCGACGCGCTGCTGCGCGCATCGCTACGTCCCGGCGACCACCTCGTGATCCCGAACGACGCCTACGGCGGCACCTTCCGCCTGATCGACAAGGTCTTCACGCAGTGGGGCATCGACTACTCCGTGGCGCCGGTCAGCGACATCGACGCGGTACGCGCGGCGATCACCCCGAAGACCAAACTCGTGTGGGTCGAGACGCCGACCAATCCGCTGCTGAACGTCGGCGACATCGCCCGACTCGGTGAGGTCGCGCACGAGGGGCAGGCAAAACTGGTGGTGGACAACACCTTTGCGACACCGTACCTGCAGCGTCCGCTGGAGCTGGGCGCCGACGTCGTGCTGCACTCCACCACCAAGTACCTCGGCGGACACTCCGACGTCGTCGGTGGCGCACTGGTTACCGACGACGAGCAACTCGACTCCGACATCGCGTTCCTGCAGAACGGTGCGGGCGCTGTGCCGGGCCCGTTCGATGCCTACCTGACGATGCGCGGCATCAAGACGCTCGCGGTCCGCATGGAGCGGCATTGCGACAACGCCGAGAAGGTCGCCGAGTACCTCAACCGTCACGACAATATCGAGCGCGTGCTCTACCCGGGCGATCCCTCGCATCCCGGATACGAGGTCGCCGCCAAGCAGATGAAGCGCTTCGGCGGGATGGTCTCGGTGCTGGTGTCCGGCGGCATCGAGGACGCCAAGAAGTTCTGCGCGCGCACCGAGGTGTTCACCCTCGCCGAGTCGCTGGGCGGCGTCGAATCGCTGATCGAGCATCCTGGTGCGATGACCCACGCATCGACCGCCGGGTCGTTGCTCGAGGTGCCCGAGAACCTGGTGCGTCTGTCGGTCGGCATCGAAGACATCGACGACATCCTCGCCGACCTGGAGCAAGCGCTGCAGTAGGCCGCACTCCTCGTGTCTGGGTACCGCTGTGGGTTGCGCTGCGTGAGGCATCGCAACCGCGTACGTTGACGCTCATCATGCTGATCACACAGTCCGAGATCGACGACGCCGCGGCCGTGTTGGCGCCCGTGATGCGCCGCACACCGATGGTGGCGTCGCGGGTGTTGTCCGAGCGCAGCGGCTCCGACGTCTGGCTCAAGTGCGAGAACCTGCAGCGCACAGGATCGTTCAAGCCGCGAGGGGCGTTCTACCGGATCTCGCGGCTCACGCCCGAGGAGCGTGCCACGGGTGTCGTCGCGGCCAGCGCGGGCAACCACGCACAGGGCGTGGCGTGGTCGGCCGCGCACCTGGGCATCACCTCGCGCGTCTACATGCCGGTGGGTGCCGCTCTGCCGAAGTTGGCCGCCACCAAGGCATATGGGGCCGAGGTTGTGCTCGTCGGTGAGACGATCGACGAATCACTGGTCGCCGCACGAGCTTTCGCCGAAGAGACCGGCGCTACGCTGATCCACCCGTTCGATCATCGCGACATCGTGGCGGGTCAGGCGACCGTCGGTGTCGAGATCTGTGAGCAGATGCCCGACGTCGGCTCGATCGTCGTGCCGCTTGGCGGAGGTGGGCTGCTCGCCGGGATCGCCGCGGCGGTCAAGGCCAGGCGCCCCGACGTGCGGATCATCGGTGTCCAGGCGGCGCAGGCGGCGGCATGGCCGACGTCGCTGCAGGAAGACATGCCCATCGCGGCGACGCACATGTCGACGATGGCCGACGGTATCGCCGTCGCGCTGCCCGGCGACGTTCCGTTCGCGCACGTCCGTGAGCTCGTCGACGAGGTGGTCACGGTCGACGAGGCGCAGTTGGCCACTGCGCTGCTCCTGCTGCTCGAACGCGCGAAGTTGCTCGTCGAACCCGCGGGCGCCGCGGGCGTCGCCGCGCTGATGAGTTTCGATCTCGACCTGCCGGGACCGATCTGCGTCGTCGCGTCCGGCGGCAACATCGACCCGCTCGTGCTCAGCCACGTGACCACGGCGGGGTTGACCGCGTCCGGTCGTTTCCTCACGGTCACCGCCACGATTCCCGACCGCCCGGGTGGCCTCATCTCATTGCTCGAACTGCTCCGTGAGAAAGGAGCGAGCGTCGTCGACGTCGTGCATTCGCGTGTCGCCGACGACCTGCAGCTCGGCGAGGTGCAGGTGACGGTCAGCGCCGAGACCAGGGGAGCAGAGCACCAGGAGGCTGTGCGTGCCGCGCTCGCCGACGCAGGCTTTCTGCGCTGACGGTTGTCCCGGCGAGCAGCGTCGGATCAGACCTGCGGACGCAGCGTCGAGAAGTGGCGCAGGGTGTCGGTTTCGACCGTCTTGAACACCGATGCCGCCGTGGGTGCGCTGAACAGCCTGACGGGTTTGGCTCCGGTCGCGAGTTCGAGAGCGAAGCGCCACACGAGTCGGCAGCCGACGTCGGCGCTGCTGACCTCGGTCAGTTCGCCGAACCGCGACAGGCCGGGTACGGTCACCGATTCTCCGCGAAATGCGTTGCGGTAGTGGTGTTCTCCTGGCTCCTCGACCCAGTCGAAGAAGTATTCGGAGAGTGCGACGCCGGGACCGAGTTTGGCCTGACGGGTCGTGCCGACCCCGTACGGCGGTGGCGAGGTGAACTCGATGCCCCTGATCGCCCGGCACCAGTCGAGTGTGTGCTGGCGCGTCAGTTCTGCCCAGGCGCGTTCGGGCGTGACCGGCAGGTGGACGTCGATGCGATAGCTCACCGGTGCCGTGTCGAAGAAGTCGAGATCGAATGAGTTGAGTGCGTAGCTGCGCGCCATCGTGTCATTCAAGCACGGTGCCGCACGGTCTTTCGGCGATACGTCCAGCGCGGGCGCTCGTGATACATACCGCGGGGGCTAATCTGGCACAGTGTCCGCCCCCGCAACAACCGTGATCGGTCTGCTCGGTCCCGTCGCCGCAGGCGTGTCCGCGGCGCCGGATTCGCCGCTGACGCCGGATGATCTGGTGGCGGTTCCGGGTATCCGTGCCAAGAGGTTGTTGGCATCGCTGGCGCTGGCCGGTGGACGCACCCGTTCGACTGAGCGGCTCATCGACGATGTGTGGGGCGACGATCCGCCACGGTCACCGGGTGCGGCGCTGCACACCCAGATCTCGCGGCTGCGTGGCGTCCTCGGAGCCGGGCGCATCGAAGCGTCGGGAAGCGGGTATCGCCTGGTCGGCGCCCGCACCGACATCGAGATCGTCGACGACCTCATCGCACAGGGCGCCGCAGCCGCGCTCGACGACGCCGCGTCGTGGTGGCGGGGCGAGCCGGGCGACGACCTCGGAGACGAGGCCGCACCGCTGATCGGCGAGATCCGCGCACGAGCCACACATGTCGAAGACGCGCTCAACCGTGCCCGCAGCACGGTTGCGATGAACGCCGGCGATTACACAACGGCGCGGGAGATCGCCGAACAACGTTGTGCACGTGACCCGTTGGATGAAACGGCAGCACTTGACCTGATGCGTGCACTTGCCGGCGAGGGACGTATCGCCGATGCGCTCGCCGTGTACGCCGCGCTGCGCCGCCGACTATCGACAGAGTTGGGGGTCGACCCAGGGTCGACGATCACCGAGTTCCACAACGCGCTTCTCGCCGAGGGAGAACTCGATGTTCGACGACCCGCTCCGAGTCCGCGACGCTCGAGCATGCAAGCGGGTCTGCTGGTGGAGACGAGCGACCTCATCGGGCGCGAGGGCGACGTCGCGTCGATCCTCGAGCAGCTGAAGGCGAATCGCGTCGTCACCATCCAAGGACCGGGCGGAGTGGGCAAGACGCGGGTGGCCAACCGCGTCGGACACCGCCTCGTCGACGAGGGATCCTCGGTCTACTACGTGCCGCTCGCACCGATCCGCAACGACGACGACGTGGTGCCCGCCATCGCCGCGACACTAGGAGTCGGTGAATCAGACCTCGGCACCAACGCCCGACCCCGCATCGCGCCGACCGGCGATCTGCAGGACCGATTGATCGACGCCCTGCGTGGGCGGGACGCGCTGCTGATCCTGGACAACTGCGAGCAGATCATCGAGCGGTGTGCACGCCTGGTGGCCGATCTGCTCGCCGCCGACTCGTCGTTGAAGATCCTGGTCACGAGCCGTTCGCCGCTGATGCTGCCCGCCGAGCAGATCTTCGGGTTGCCGACGCTCGACGTCACCGACGACGGCGCCGCGGTCGAATTGTTCGTCACCCGTGCCCGCGCGGTGCGGCCCGACGCCGATTTGCCGCACGAATCCGTTGCGCAACTGTGCCGGCATCTCGACGGCCTACCGTTGGCAATCGAGTTGGCGGCAGCCCGAATTCGCACGATGACGGTCGAGGAGATCACCGATCGGTTGACGGAGCGATTCGCACTGCTTCGCGGGACGGACCGCAGCGCTCCCGACCGGCATCGCACGCTGCGGGCCGTGATCGATTGGAGCTGGGACCTTCTCGACGACGATGCGCGTGAGGCGCTGCGCCGACTGTGCAGATTTCCGGCCGGGTTCACGGTTGACGCGGCGGGAATCGTGCTGGGCTATCGCGGTTTTCGGCTCGACGACACGCTCGCCTCGCTGGTCAATCAGTCGTTGCTGACCGTGATCGAGGCCGACGGTCGGGTGCGGTATCGGATGCTGGAGATGGTGCGCGAGTTCGGCGAGGAGAAACTCGCGGCGGAGCCGGGGCTGTCATCGGAGGTCAACTCCGCGATGCGTGAGTGGGGCAGATCCGTTGCGTCGGAGGCGGTTGCCGGCTACGAGTCCGGTGTCGACGCAGGGCTGATGACCCGCGTGGCCGCCGACGTCGACAATCTCGTCTGGGTGCTCCGCCACTGCACGGAGACGATAGGTACGGGGGTGATCGCGCACGGCGAGAAGGACGACTCGGAGGTGGTCGACGCCGTCGACTGTGCGGTGCGGATCTTTCCGATCCTCGCCGGGTTCTGGATGGCGCGTGGCCTGCACGCGGAGATCATGAACTGGGGGTCGCGGCTGATCGACGTGTTGCCGACGCCTCCTCGTGACCTGTCCGATGAGCGGCGGCGTGATTGGGAGGCAACGGTTCTCGCGTCGATGACGCACCAGATGCTGCGCCAAGACCTTCGAGAGCTCGCACGTGCACGGTACTACCTGCGACGACTGCACAATCCCGCTCGGATCTATCTCGAGCCAACCGAACTGATGACCGCGTGCGTGCTGAGTCGGAGCACGACCGAAGCCATCCGCTACATCGTGCGTGGTACCCAGAGTTCCGATGAGCGGGTCGCGACGACAGCGCTCGGCGGACGAATGAATCTTGCCGAGAACCTCGGACGTCTGGACAAGGCGGAATGCGACGGAGAGATTCTGCGCAAGCGGTCGCGGCTCGGGAGTGACCACTGGATGTCGGCGATGTCTCAGGTGAGTCTCGGCGGAATCCACAGTCAGCAGGCGAATTGGTCTGCCGCCGTTGACTTTTATCGGGGCGGAATCGCCGACCTGGTCCGACTGGGTTCCTTCGAGGACGAGATGCAGACCCGCTGCTACCTCGCGGTGACGCTGATCAATCTGGGCCAACTCGACGCCGCAGAAGAACAATTGGTGCACGTCGCCGACGGCTGGACGCCCGAGGATCCCGATCCGCGCGGGTTTCCGGAGGTTTTCGCCGGAATGATGTTGGCGATCGGCGAACTCCGTTACGCGCGTGGAGATCTCGCTGATGCTGCGGCGATGTTCGCCCGGGCGGGCGACCTGCTGTTGCGCGAGCATCCGATGGCGGCGCGAGATCCCGGGGCCGCGATGCTGATCGGTGTTGCCGCCATCGGTCTGGTGCGCACGGAGCAGCTTGATCGTGCACGTGCGCTGCTGCCCGTGCTCGCCGCGGGTGTCGCAGAGACGCTGTCGCCGAGTGGGTGGACCGACATTCCTCAGTCTGCGAACCTCGCGCTCGCAACGGGATACGTGTTGTGCGACAGGAGCGAGACCAGGCACGATGGCGCTCGGCTACTGATGCTAGGCAAACGATTGAAGGCTCGTGTCGACTATCCGGGCTACTACGCCGTCGTGACCGATCTGGTCGGTGCGTCGAAGCTGACGCAGGATGAGTGGGACGACGTCACCTCCGATATCCCGAGCATGTCGCGCCGACGTGCGACCGAGGAACTCGCCGAACTGCTCGTGTCGAAGGCGCCCCGCCTGGCCTGAGATCACACAGAGCGACGGGCCCGCCGCTTGGCAGGCCCGTCGCTGTGTGTTGGAAGGCGCTGTGTAATGGTTAGGCGCTGTGCTGGTCAGGCGTTGCGCATGTATGCGCGCACGGCGAGCGGGGCAAAGACCGCGGTGATGACCGCAGCGCCTGCGAGCGCCCACACCACATGGATGCCTGCGTGTCCGGTCGCGGTGAGCTCACGCACCGCGGTGACGAGGTGGCTCACCGGATTGACGTTCACGAATGCCTGCAACCAGCCCGGCATCGTGTCGACGGGAACAAACGCGTTTGACATGAAGGTCAACGGGAAGACGACGAGCATCGAGATTCCCTGCACGGCAGAGGCTTTGCTCATGATGCAACCCATGAGTGCGAAGATCCAGGAGACGGCGAAGCTGCACACCATGACCAGGACAACCGACGCAATGACACCGAGGACGTTCGGACGCCAGCCCATGATGAGGCCCATCACGACAGTGATGATGCTTGCGATGAGGTAGCGGATCACGTCGGCGAGCAAGGCTCCCGCCAGGGGACTGATACGTGCGATCGGCAGCGAGCGGAATCGGTCGAAGACGCCCTTGTCCATGTCCTCGCGCAACTGCGTTCCGGTCACGATGGAGCTCATCACCACGGTCTGCACGAGGATGCCCGGGATGATGACGGGAAGATAGGACGAGACGTTGCCACTGATGGCACCGCCGAAGATGTAGGTGAACATCACCGTGAAGATGATCGGCATGATGGTCACGTCGAACAGTTGCTCGGGGTTGTGCCGGAGCTTGAGCACGCCGCGGTAGGCCATCGTCAACGACTGACGTGCGGTCTCCGCAAGCGAGACGGACTGCTTCGCCCGTGCTCGGATGGCGCCGGTGGTGATGGCCGCGGGCGTGGCGGCTCGGGGGAGTGCGGTGGTCATCGGAGGTCCTCCTGCTGCGCGGCTGCGTCGTCGGTAGGGGCTGTGTCTCGAGAATCGGCGGGGTCCTGAGGGTCGGCAGGCTTGCCGGTGAGGGTGAGGAACACCTCGTCGAGACTCGGTTTCTGGACGTTGATCTCGTCGAGGGTGATGCCGTCGGAGCGCATCGCGATCAGGACGTCTGGTACGAGATCCGGACGATGCAGTGGAGCGGAGATCCTGCCTGCTTCTGCCGAGAGTGTCGCGGGCTCGCCCAGAACGCGTTCGACGATCTCAGCGACGCGCGGGGCGTCCGACCGTTCCAGAGGTGCGAGTTGCAGTGTCGCCGCGCCGACCGAGTTCTTCAGTGCGTCGGCGGTGTCGTCGGCGATGACACGACCGTGGTCGATCACCGCGATGCGATCGGCGAGTTGGTCCGCCTCGTCGAGGTACTGGGTTGTCAGCAGCACGGTTGCGCCGTCGGCGACGAGCCGGCGGATGGTGTCCCACATCTGGGCGCGGGTGCGCGGGTCGAGTCCGGTGGTCGGCTCGTCGAGGAACAGCAGGGGTGGGGTGTCGATGAGGCTTGCCGCGAGGTCGAGGCGTCGACGCATGCCGCCGGAGAAGTCCTTGAGTGGGCGGTCGGCGGCTTCGGTGAGGGAGAACTCGTCGAGCAGTTCGTCGGCTCGGACCTTCGCGGCCTTCCGCGAGAAGCCGAGCAGCAGCGCGAAGACGATGAGGTTCTGTCTCGCCGTCAGGTCTTCGTCGACGGAGGCGTACTGGCCGGTAACGCCGACCAGCGAGCGGACGGCCGTCGAATCGTGCACGACGTCGTAGCCGAAGATCTTGGCCGAGCCCGCGTCTGGTCGTAGGAGCGTGGCCAGCATGCTGACAGTGGTCGTCTTGCCCGCTCCGTTGGGGCCGAGGACGCCGTACACAGAACCGGTCGGAACCGCCAGATCGACTCCGTCGACGGCTCGGTTAGAGCCGAATTGCTTGACCAATCCGCGTGCATCGATGGCAAGTTCGGACCCGAGGGGGTTCGACGCGCTCGTTGCCGCAGTGGTGGTGGTTGTCGTAGTCATGGCATCAAGCCTGTACTACGCGACTGTCGTGGGCCTTACGTCATCTGTCATGCGGTGGCGTCGATGACTTTCTGGCGTCTGATCTGCGGTGTCGGAATCTGCGGTGGCCGGCGGTGGGGCAGCAGAGGTCACGCCGCGGATGCGGAGTGCGTCGAGTCGCGGTGAGGAGCGGTCGCCAGGTCGGCTTCGTAACGTATGACCGCTGCGACGTGTCCGAGGCGGTGTTCGACGATCATGATCGCCTCCGCCAGCTGTGTCGTGTCGTCGACGTCGGCGACCAGCGCGACGGTGTGGCCGTTGTTGCGCAACATGAACGGCACGACGTCGTAGTAGTTGCTGCTGACCACGGCAACCGGCGTGCCCTCGTCGAACAGGGTCTTGGCGTAATGGGAAACGAGGGCGTCGTCGTCGAGGACGACGAGCGGAACGTCGGGGATTGGCTGCTTGTGCATCTTCATGGTCCGTCCTCCTTTGGATGGTTGAATGCTCTGACTACACGATGAACGCGCAGGTTAGCGAGGGTCTGGGGCAGAGCTGTGGATAACCTGTGACCCGTTGTGATGTGCGCGTTGCCTGTGGATGGGCGCGGTGACTCCCGGCGTGATCAGGCTTAGCGTGCAGCGCATGGGGAGACGAAATCACAAGTCACGCAAGCCAACTGTCGGCCGCAAGCGCAACGGCACCACCGGCAGTGATCGGGAGTATCACGCCGCTACCCGACGACAGCTCAATCGGATTCCGTGGGCGGCGTCGGGCATGCCCGACGTTCAGGCCGCCCTGGTCCACGCCTTCCGCGGGCTGGCCGAGGAGTGGGCGGCGTACATACGCCCGGTCGGCGTGCGGATGCTCCACGCGATGGCGCGCTTCGATCAGTACCGGGACGGGGATCTCGCACTCACCGAGGACGAATGCGCCGATCTCGCCGAGGACTACATCGAGAGCGTCGACCTCTACAAGATGCTGCGCGGACTCCTCGGCCGCGCCGATACGTCCGCCGAGGTTCTTTCGAGGGTCTCGCCGATCTGGGTGCCCGAGTCGGTCACCGGCGAGGCGCGGTCCGCAGACGGCGGTGCGGGCATTCGCGTACTACCCGAACTGGGCACCGCCGGGCTCCTCGTCTTCGAGAAGCCACTGACCCGTATGACGGAGGGGCCGCTACCCAACGGGCTCATCACGCCGACCGTCGACGTCGACGCCGTGCTGTGGTGGTCGCACGCCGAATTCGCCGACATCGGGCTCGGGGGAGCGTGCACGAAGGAGGATACGACGACATGCGGGTCGTTCGAGGTGCAGCCGTTGACCCGCAGCCGCGACCTGCAGCCGCTGCGCGGCGAGGCATGGCGACTATCGCTGGTGACCGAGGTGGCCAACTACAGTGTCGAACCGGGTGACGACATGTCGAGCGTGCCGTCGGGTAGGCCGCTTTTCCAGATGCTCGACGGCCTCGGAGTCACGCTGGAGCGCAGCGACATTCAGGTTTCCGAGGAATCGGGCGCGCTGACCATCAGGCGCGACGACGCTGCGTGAGATCGGCTGCGCCACACCTACATGTGGACCTTATCGAAGGAGTTGGGTGCTGCAGCACCCAACTCCTTCAATTCGACACACATATGCGTAGTGGGTTCCAGGCTCGCTACCGAGCCAGGCCGAGGGCGCGACTGACGATGCCTGCCATCTCGCGCTCGCCAAGTGCGTTGGGGTGCACGGGGACCGGCTGAACGATGCCGAAGATCGGTTCCACCCAGCGGACGCCGACGGGCTTGCAGCTGTCGTGGCCGATCGACGGTGTGGTCGCGTCGACGTAGGTCACCCCGGTCGCCGCGGCGGCACGCTTGACGGCGTCGTTGAGTGCGGTCTGGATGCCGTGCGCATAGGGCAGATCGCCCGCGGCAACCGGCAGATCGGGACACGCCTGCGCGGTCGCGGGCATGATGAGCGGGTAGCTCACGATCGCCACCCGGGCTGCGGGCGACTTCGCCCGAATTGCCTTGAGCGCGTTCACAATCTTCGGGTACGTTGCGGTCTGGATCTCGCGGGTCATCGTCGAGCCGTACTGAGCTTTGCATGGCGTGTCCCGGAATCCCGCGGCGACGCCTGCTGCGACACACTTTTCGACGGTGCCAGCGAAGACGTTGCCGTCGTTGCCTCCGATCATCAGTGTGACGAGTTGCGTATCGGGGCGCAGTGCGCGCAATTGTGGTGCGACGTCGGCATATTGGCGGGTGAAGAAGTCTTTCGTCTGTGCGCCACCGCAACTGACGTCGTTGAGGGAGAAGCCGTTGCGGCGCGCGATCACGTGCGCGAAGTTGTTGCTCGACTGCGTGCAACTGCCGGGTTTGTCTGCCGCAGTGGGGGATACGCCTGAACCCGCGGAGTAGCTGTCTCCGAGATTGACGTACGCCAGCGGCGCGGGGGCCGCGTCGGCGGGGACAGGTGTCGAGACCGAGGCGAGGAATCCGACGGCCGCGGCAGCGGCGAAGGCCCCGACTCGACGCAGGGTGATGTGCGTTTTCATACCTGAGTCTTAGCATCGCGAAACACCCGCACGAGACGTTTTGGCCAAACTCGTCTCAGGTCGGGGTCAGGGCTCGCGGTGAATCCGCGAGGCATCAGATTCACTCGTTCGGACGACGCACCGCAAGGCCGTTTTTGTCGGACTCGATCCATAGAGTCCCCTTCGTCGCCGAACGTACGGCGTCGTGAACGAAGGAAGACCAATGACGAACCCCCCGAATGCGCCCCAGTCGGGCGCTCCCCAGTCGGGCGCTCCCCAGTCGGGCGCTCCCCAGTCGGGTGCGCCCCAGTCCGGCGCACCCCAGTCCGGTGCGCCCCAGTCCGGTGCACCCCAGTACGCGTACCCGCAGCCTGATGCCGGGCAGTACGCCGGAGCGCCGAACGCGGTGCCGCAGTACGGCTTTCCTCCTCAGGCTCCCGGCGGTCAGCCCGTCAACCAGCCGCCCAAGAAGCGGCGCAAGTGGCCGTGGGTCCTCGGTGCGCTGGTGGTGTTGATCGTGATCATCGTCGCGGTGTCCGGAGGCGGGTCGGATTCGGATTCGTCGTCGAACTCGACGTCGGCCGGCTCGTCGCAGCAGGGTGCCGACCAGAAGAACGGCGACGGTAAGAACGCCGACTCCGAGAAGGGCGGCGGGGCAGCAGGACTCAACACTCCTGTGCGCGACGGCAAGTTCGAGTTCGTCGTGACGGGAGTGGAGAAGGGTCTGTCGAGCGTCGGCGACAATCCCTACCTGACCGAGCAGGCGCAGGGGCAGTTCGTCGTCGTCTCGATGACGGTGCAGAACACGAGCAACAAGCCGCAGAGCTTCTCGCCGTCGGAGCAGAAGCTCGTCGACGGTCAGGGCCGCACGTTCGAACCGAGCACGTCCGCGCAGATCGCTCTCGGCGGTTCCGACATTCCGGTGTGGGACAACATCAATCCCGGCAACACCGTCAACGCCAAGGTTGTCTTCGACATGCCGAAGGATGCGAATCCGACGACCATCGAGCTGCACGACTCGATGTTCTCGGGTGGCGTGAAGGTGCGCCTGAACTGATCACCTCGCGGTGAGATACGACGAAAGGTTGCTGAGGGCTGCGGAAACCGCAACCCCCAGCAACCTTTCAATCGTGCTGTGGTCCGAAGTGGGTCAGCTGTGATACGGCTCGGCCTTGACGAGCGTCACCTTGATCACCGAGCCACTGGGAACGGTGTACTCGCGGGTGTCGCCCACCTTGGCGTCGATCAGAGCGGAGCCGAGCGGCGAACTCGGTGAATAGGTCTCGAGTTTGCCTGCCTGGGCCTCTTCGCGGGTGGCGATGAGGAAGGTCTCTTCGTCGCTCTTGTCGCCGTCGTAGTAGACGGTGACGACGGAACCGGGCAATGCGACGCCGGACTGCGTCGGGGCCTCGCCGACTTTTGCGTTGTTGAGCAGCTCCTGGAGCTGTCGGATACGCGCTTCCTGCTGGCCCTGTTCCTCGCGTGCGGCGTGGTAGCCGCCGTTCTCCTTGAGGTCGCCCTCTTCGCGACGCTCGTTGATCTCGGCAGCAATGACCGGACGGTTGGCGATCAGAGAGTCGAGCTCGCTCTTGAGGCGGTCGTGCGACTCCTGGGTCAGCCAGGTCACCTGGGTGTCGGTCATCGGTCACTCCTTTGTGTTGTCCGCTCCCCGGCAATGTCTGAACCGGGGCACTGTCCCGAATCGGGACACATGGACTGCTCTAAATGCTTGGTCTGCCCGCATGCTTCATGCGCGCACGTGTTTCGTTTTGTCACACGCGGTAGGGCATGTGGGCCTGCTCTAAATGCAGCAACACGACCCCTCTCGGAGCCGTGTATTCAGTCAGGATACCAAATCCGGACGGATGTGGCACATCACACGTCGGTCGTGTTGACCTCGGCGAGTGCCTGCTGGTAGCTGGGTTCGGCTCGTTTCAGCCAGGCGACCACGCCGTAGGTGATCGGCATGACGAGGATTTCGACGAGCGTTTTCCAAATGAATCCGACGGCGGTGTAATTGATGAAGTCGCCCCAGGTCGAAATCCCCAGTGCGGATGCGGCAATGGAACAGAAGACGAGTGTGTCGGCGAATTCGCCGACGACGGTCGAACCGAGAAGTCGTGCCCAGAGTCGCTTCTCGCCCGCGCGTTGCTTCATTTTCACGAGCACGAACGAGTTGAGGAACTCGCCTGCGAGGTATCCGGCCAACCCGGCGAGGAGGAACTGGGGCACCACTCCGGCGACGCGGGTGAACGCGTCCTGGCCGTCGTAGAAGTCGGCTGCCGGCAGGTGGATGGTTGCCCAGAAACACAGGGAGGCCAGCAGAAGGACGGCGAAGCCCGCGAGGATCGTTCGACGCATCGCCTTGAACCCGTAGACCTCGCTGATCACGTCGCCGAGGACGTATGCCAGCGGAAACAGGTAGAACGCGCCGTCGGTGACCAGGCCGTTCATGTGGATCGGGCCGACGTCGAGGTGCAGCCAACTGTCGAACAACACGACACCCTTGGTGCCGGTGATGTTGCTGATGACCATGACGCCGATGAACAGTGCCACCAACGCGGGGAAGTACGGGCTGCTCAGACGGGCGAAAACCGCCTTGTCCGGCTTCCCCTTCTTGACGTGCTCATCCCTCGCGTCACGAACGCCGGCGTCACCGTCGGGAGTGGCCGAGGTCGGCACGGGGCGCTCGTCTGTCACGACGCGGTGGAGGTCAGATAGGCGGGCACGTCGGTGCTGCAGCCGAAGACTTCGCCGATGACCGGTGGTCCGGACGTCTTGACGACGGTGCGTAGTCCCTGCTGCTGGGTGCCGGGCGGTACGAGAACCTCACGACGCCCCGCCTCGGAGCCGTCCTTGACCCGGGCGCGGACCACGCACGCCACCGGCTGGGTCGGATCCTTGCGGGTGACCGTGTACAGGACGGCGACCGACGAGTTGTCGAGAAGCTCGTAGCCGGTTGCCTGTCCGCTGACATCGGGATCGGCGAACTTGTTGTAGCCGATTGCGGCGAGGATCACACCGACGACGACAACGGTGACGGCCGATGCGATGAACCACAGGCGCCGACTCCGCGCCGACTGTGCGACGGGATAGGTGGCACGCGGTCCGCTACGCGGTTGTTTGTGCAGGTCGGGTTCCTGCGGCGTGCCCCCGTCTGAACTGTTCACGGGTCAATACCTACCATGAGAGGAGTACGTATCCGAAGGCGAGGAACCGTGACCGAATCGCGCACGCAGGGCGGCTACCGTCTCATGGCAGTGCATGCCCATCCCGACGACGAGTCGAGCAAGGGTGCGGCCACATCGGCCAAATACGCCGCAGAGGGCAACGAGGTCCTCATCGTGACCCTCACCGGTGGCGAACGCGGCGACATCTTGAACCCGGCGATGGATCGTCCGGGCATCAAGGAGCGGATGACCGAGGTCCGCAAAGAGGAGATGGCGAAGGCCGCAGCTGCGCTCGGCGTCGAGCAGACGTGGCTCGGTTACGTCGACTCTGGCCTGCCGGAAGGCGACCCGCTGCCTCCACTGCCGGAAGGCTCGTTTGCGACGTTGCCCGTCGAGGTGCCGACGGAGAAACTCGTCGCGCTCGTCCGCGAGTTCCGCCCGCACGTGATGATCACCTACGACGAGCACGGTGGATATCCCCATCCCGACCACATCATGTGCCACAAGGTGTCGGTGGCGGCGTTCGAGGCCGCGGGCGACCCGGCGGCTTTCCCCGACGCGGGCGAACCGTGGACGGTGTCGAAGCTGTACTACACGCATGGATTCATCCGCGACCGCATGGTGCTGTTCTCCGAGGAGTTCGAGAAGAACGGCCAGGAGAGTCCGTTCGCCGAGTGGCTCTCCAAGTGGGATCCCAGTCGCGGCGATCTGATGGGACGCGTGACGACTCAGGTCGAATGCGCGGAGTATTTCCCTCAGCGTGACGATGCGTTGCGTGCACACGCGACGCAGATCGACCCCAACGGCATGTTCTTCGCGGTCCCGCTCGAGTGGCAGCAGCGACTCTGGCCCACCGAGGAATATGAGTTGGCACAGACGCGGGTGACCACCGCGATTCCGGAAACAGACCTGTTCACAGGTGTATCGCTCGACGACGAAGCCGTCGGGGTTGGGGAGCAGGCGACGTCATGACGTTCTCGACAATCGCGGTGTTGGCCGCACAGCAACCGCAGGGACCCGAGTTCGGCAAGGCCTCGCCGATCGGTCTGCTGGTGATCGTGGTTCTGCTCATCGGCACGGCACTGCTGATCCGCTCGATGAACAAGCAACTCCGCAAGCTGCCGAAGTCGTTCGACGCCAATCACCCCGAAGCCGACCAGGCCTTTGATGAGGGCACCGATGCGGCGGGCGCGGGTATTGCCGATGGTGACTCCGAGCGGGCCGCCCACGCCGACGACCACGGCATGGCGACGGACGCCGGCAACGGGGTATCGGTCAGCGCCGACACCACCAGCGCCTCCGACACCACCGGTAACCCCGGGCTGCGGCGGGATTCCGGCAACACCTGACCCCGTGGTTCGACCGGTAGCAGGGACCCCACCGACTCTCGCGACGGAACGGATCGGACATGCCGAATCAACTGAGCGCATCGTCGAGTCCCTATCTCCGGCAGCACGCCGACAATCCCGTCGACTGGCGCGAGTGGACCGATGCCGCGCTCGAGGAGTCGGTGCGACGCGACGTCCCGATACTGCTGTCGGTGGGCTACGCGGCATGTCACTGGTGCCACGTGATGGCGCACGAATCCTTCGAGGACGCCGACACCGCCGCGCAGATGAACCGCGACTTCGTCTGCATCAAGGTCGACCGCGAAGAACGTCCGGACATCGACGCGATCTACATGAACGCGACGGTCGCGATGACACGCCAGGGCGGCTGGCCGATGACGTGCTTTCTCACCCCTTCTGGTGAGCCCTTCTATTGCGGCACCTACTTTCCCGACACCCCACGCGGCGGAATGCCCTCGTTCCGGCAGATCCTCTCCGCGGTGACGCAGGCGTGGACGACGCGGCGCAGCGAGATCGAGTCGATGGGCGCACGGGTCCGAGAAGCGTTGTCCGACGCCGCTTCTGCGCTTCCGGCAGGTGGTGTCGACGTCGATGAACGGCTACTCGACTACGCGGTCACCACCGTGCTCGGCGACGAGGATCAGGCCGCGGGCGGGTTCGGTGGACCGCCGAAGTTTCCACCGTCCGCGTTGCTCGAAGGTCTCCTGCGCCACTACGAACGTTCAGGAGACGCCGCGCCTCTGCAGGCCGTGATGCGCACAACCGATGCGATGGCCCGTGGCGGAATCTACGACCAACTCGGCGGTGGCTTCTCGCGGTATGCGGTCGACAACGACTGGGTCGTACCGCATTTCGAGAAGATGCTCTACGACAACGCCCAGTTGCTCCGCGTGTACGGGCATCTCGCGAGGATCGTCGACGACCCGCTGTCCGGCCGGATCGCCGAGGAGATCGTCGACTTCCTGCGTCGGGATCTGCGTGTCGTCGGCGGGTTCGCCTCGTCGCTCGACGCCGATGCCGCAGGCGTCGAGGGCTCGACCTACGTGTGGACTCCCGCCCAACTGCGTGAGGTTCTCGGTGACGAGGACGGCGATTGGGCCGCAGCGCTTTTCGGCGTCACCGAAGCGGGAACCTTCGAGCACGGTGCGTCGACGCTGCAATTGCGCACCGACCCCGACGACCCCGACCGGTACGCGGACGTCAGGCGTCGACTCCTCACCGCGCGGGCGTCGCGCCCGCAACCCCCGCGCGACGACAAGGTGGTGACGGGGTGGAACGCCATGGCGGTCACCGCACTCGCCGAGGCCGGCGCGGCGCTGGGGCATTCCGACTGGGTGGACCTGGCTGTCGAGGTGCTGACCGAGCTAGTCGACAGTCATCTCGTCGACGGACAACTGCGGCGTTCATCTCTCGGCGGAGTTGTCGGTGCGCCGCTGGCTGCACTCGACGACCACGCTGCACTGGTCACCGCGATGCTGACCGTCTATCAGGTCACGGGCGAAACAAGTTGGTGCGACAAGGGTTTGGCGTTGCTCGACGAGGCTATCGAGACGTTCGCCGACCCCGACGAGGCGGGAGCCTGGTTCGACGCCGCGCAGGGAACACTCATCGCGCGGCCCCGGGACCCGGCCGACGGTGCGACGCCGTCGGGCGCCTCGCTCGTGGCCGAGGCCACGCTCGTCGCGTCGGCACTCGCCCGGATGGGTCCCGCGACCCGCTACGCGAGCATCGTCGACGAGACGTTGACGCGTGGCAGCGTGCTCTTGGCCAAAGTGCCTCGGTCAGCGGGGCATTGGCTGGCCGTCGCCGAGGCGCGCCGCGATGGGCCGATCCAGGTCGCGATCGCCGAAGACTCCCGCAGCAGTGGCGAATTGGCCACTGCGGCAAGGCGACTCGCTCCGGGTGGGGCGATCGTCGTGTCGGGTGCGCGCGACTCGCAGCCGCTGCTCGACGGCCGCGGGCCGGTCAAGGGTCACGACGCGGCGTACGTCTGCCGCGGCGCGGTGTGCGACCTTCCGGTGGTGAACGCGAACGACCTGGCCGCTGCGCTGACCAGAGAAGTAGCGAACTGACGCGGCGCTGATGCGTGCGTGTGCGCGCCGATCGCCGAGCGATCAGCGACGGTCAACGCAGCAGTGAGAGCGCTTCGAGTCCGTCGTCGTAGCCGAGAACCGCTGCCAGGCCGCGGATGTCGGGATCGAAAGGGTTGTCGCCGGAGCGGCTCAATGTGGTCGACGATGGCGAGATGACTGTGGCCCGCGCGAGAACCGCTGCGACGTCGGGTCGGGCCGTCGCCGGATCGTCGACCATCGGCGCGAGAACGATGACGCGCTCGACGTCTTCGGCGAGATGTGCGTTGGTCGGGCTCAACGAGCCGCCGTCGACGTAGGTCGCGCCATCGATGGTGACCGTCGGCCAGATTCCGGGTACCGCGCAGCTCGCGGTCACCGCGTCGACGAGATCGACGCCCGAGTCAGCCGCGAAGACCACGAGCTCGCCGTCGGATCGTAGTGCCGTGACCCGCAGGGAGATCGGCCACGTCGTTCCGGACAACCTGGATGCGACGGCGTCGCGGCGTTCGTGCGGGTCGGCCGTCGACAGTGCGTCGGACAGCGCGACAAAACGTTGTGCGCGTTCAGGATCGGGGGCGGTCGATGAGGCGATCGACCCGAAAGCCTGCATCGGGGCGGCGAGATCACCCGTCGGAGTCATCTCGGCGTTGCGACGTGACTTGCGGGTCATCGCGTCGAAAAGCGTTGTCGCCGAGCCATACTGGAGAACGGCGGCACCCGTTGCCGAACCCGCGGACGTTCCGATGACGACGTCGGCGTCGGCCGCGGGAAGAGCGTCGGACTCCTCCAGTGCGGCCAGAACGCCTGTCATCCAACCGATGCCGAGCAGCCCGCCACCACCGAGGACGAGCGCCGTCGACAGGGTCACAGGGAGCCGCTGCGCGGACGTGCGCCTTCGGGTCCGCGCAACTCGACGAGCCGTCGATCACCCGCGTGATCGCTGAGAAGCGCGCTGCCCGCGGGGCGCAGGTCGATGTTGGCGCCCTGGCTGATCGGCCATCCGAGGAATCGGCAGATGAACGACCGCGAGAAGTGCCCGTGCGACACCACGATGACGTCGGACTTCTCGAAACGCTCCTCGACGTGGTCGACAGCGGCGTCGACACGCGTTGTCATGTCGGACACGGACTCGCCGTTACGGCCGCCTCCGGTCCAGATCGTCCAGTCGGGGTCGTAGCGCTCGTGGATCTGAGCGCGGGTCAGGCCCTCGTAGTCGCCGTAGTCCCACTCGGCGAACAGCTCACTGGTCTCGTCGATGTGCAGTCCGGCGAGTTGCGCGGTGCGCTGGGCGCGTTTCCGGGGAGAGGCCATGACCCAGGGGTCTGTGAGTCCCGCGCGGTCCTCGATCCCGTTCAGTGCTCGCGCGTCCTCCTCGCCCTTCGGGGTCAGGTCGATGTCGGTGCGGCCGGTGTGCCGGTCGGTCAGCGACCATTCGGTCTGCCCGTGACGGATGAGGAGCACGTGGTGGGTGGCGTCGCGCCGAGAGTCGCTCATCGTTCCGATGCTAGTAGCGATCGCGCAGCGATAACCGTAATTGCGTGGGCGTCGGAAACGTCAGCGACATTGACTACATCTCGACTGTCGATTCGAGGCCGGCGCCGCGTCATGGGTGTGGTGACAGCGCAGGGCTGTCATCATGTGATCCGGAGATCCCGGGTCACCAGGGAAAGGACCCGCTATGCACTACATCCTCGCCATCACCGTCGACGAGTCGGTTCCGGCTCCCGAGCCCGGCAGCGCCGACTTCGAGGCAGGCCGCCAGGCCTGGGCCGACTACGGCAGGGCGCTGAAAGCGGCGGGCGTGCTCGTCGACGGGGCAGGCCTTCAACCGTCGGAGACGGCCACGACGCTCCGGCTGACCCTGGGACAGGATCCGACCGTGATCGACGGACCCTATGCCGAGTCCAAGGAGCAGCTCGCCGGTTTCTACCACATCGACGTCGCCGACCTCGACGACGCCGTGAAGTGGGCCGGCCAGATTCCCGTGCCGTTCGGCGTCGTCGAGGTCCGCCCGGCACGACTGATCCCTGGAGCCGACGGCGCGCCTGTCGTCGCGAATTGACCGCAGTGTTCGGTGCGCAGCCGGGTGACGTCGCCACTGCCGTCACCCGGCTCGCGCGGACCGACAGTGGGCGCGTCCTGTCGCTCTTGGCGACCCGGTACGACGACGTCGACCTGGCAGACGATTGTGTGCAGGAGGCGCTCGTGCAGGCCGTCGAATCATGGCCTGTCTCAGGCATCCCGGACAATCCTGCCGCCTGGCTCTACGCCGTTGCGCGCAACAAGCTCGTCGATCGACTGCGCCGACGGGCCGTCGAGCACCGGCGGTTGGCCGGTGCGGCGCGTGAACTCGCCGTCGACGCAGACCGCGAAACGCCCGCGGCGGAGGAGTTCTCGCGGATCGTCGACTCCGCCGGGATCGGCGACGAGCGTCTGCGGCTGATGCTGCTGTGCTGCCATCCCGCCCTGCGGCGCGAGGCACAGGTTGCCTTGACGCTCCGGCTCGTCGGAGGTCTGACGACCGCTGAGATCGCGGCCGCGTTCCTCGTCGCCGAGGAGACACTCGCCCAACGAATCGTGCGCGCCAAGCGAAAAATACGTGCCGCGCGCATTCCGCTGTCGATTCCCGCCGACCTCGACGAACGTGTCGACGCCCTGCTCGCCGTGCTGTACCTCGTCTTCAACGAGGGATACCTGGCGTCGGGAGCGGTGGCGGACAGACTTGTGCGTGTCGACCTCGTCGACGAGGCGATCCGGCTCACCGAGGTGGCGGTGAGCCTCGTGCCGGACAACGGTGAGGCCAGGGGATTGCTGGCGCTCGAGCTGTTCACCCATGCGCGGTCGGCAACGCGTGTCGACGGCGCAGGAGATCTCGTGTCGCTTCCCGAGCAGGATCGTCGTGACTGGGACCGCGCACTCATCGACCGGGCACAGGCGATCCTGCGCGACGCTGTCGCCCTACCGGGGGTCGGTCCGTATCGCATCCAGGCCCTGATCGCCGGAATACATTCGCGTGCGCAGACCGCGGACGACACCGATTGGGAAGCGATCGTCGGCCTCTACCGCATACTCGAACGCATTACGCCGACACCCATCGTCGCACTCAATCGTGCAGTGGCGGTGGGGATGTCGCAGGGCGCCACCGCGGGTCTCGCCGACCTCGACGCGATCGTCGGGCTCGAGGGGCACCACCTCTGGCACGCTGCGCGGGCAGAGATGCTGGTGCGTCTCGACCGACCCGACGATGCGCGTGCAGCGTTCACCACGGCGATCGGCTGTGCGCGCAACCCGGTCGAAACGCGCCATCTACGACGACGACTCGCTGCGATCGGTGAGTGACGAGCAGGCTCAGCCCTTCAGCGCCTCTGCGAATCGCTCGATGAGCCAGTCGATCTCGTCGTGCGTGACGACGATCGGTGGGGCGAGGCGGATCGTCGAACCGTGGGTGTCCTTGGCCAGCACACCTCGTTCGGCGAGACGCAGGCAGAGCTCTTTGCCGGTGCCGAGGGCGGGATCGATGTCGATGCCTGCCCACAGTCCCTTGCCGCGGACGGCGACGACGCCGTGACCGACGAACTCGCGCAGGCGGGCGTGCAGGTGTTCGCCGAGTTCGGCTGCGCGAGCCTGCCAGGTGCCGTCGGCGAGCATGCGGACAACGGTGTGTCCGACGGCGGCGGCGAGCGGGTTGCCACCGAACGTCGAGCCGTGCTGTCCGGGGTGGAGCACTCCGAGCACGTCTCGGTCGGCAACCACCGCCGACACCGGGAGTACGCCTCCACCGAGTGCCTTGCCGAGCGTGTACACGTCGGGCACCACGCCCCAGTGCTCACATGCGAATGTCGTGCCTGTCCGGCCGAGACCCGACTGGATTTCGTCGGCGATCATCAGCACGTTGTTCTCCGTGCAGAGTCGACGGACCTCGGGCAGGTAGTCGTCGGGCGGGACGATGATTCCGGCCTCACCCTGGATCGGTTCGATCAGCACGGCGACCGTGGTGTCGTCGATGGTGTCGGCCAGCGCGGTGGCGTCGCCGAACGGCACCCGCGTGAAACCCGGTGTGAATGGCCCGAATCCGCCGCGCGCGTCCTCGTCGTCGCTGAAGCTCACGATGCTGATCGTGCGGCCGTGGAAATTTCCGCCGGCCACGATGATCGTCGCGTGTCCCGGCGCAACGCCTTTCACGTCGTACCCCCACTTGCGGGCCACCTTGAGTGCCGATTCGACGGCCTCGGCGCCGGTGTTCATCGGCAGCACCATCTCCTTGCCGCACAGCTCGGCGAGCGCCGCGCAGAACGGTTCGAGGGTGTCGGAGCCGAATGCGCGACTGGTGAGCGTGACGCGATCGAGTTGTGCCTTCGCAGCCGCGACGATCTCGGGATTGCGGTGACCGAAGTTGACCGCGGAGTAGGCGCCGAGGGCGTCGAGGTAACGCCTGCCGTCGACGTCGGTGATCCATGCTCCCTCGGCGGTCGCCGCAGTGACCGGCAAGGGTGAATAGTTGTGTGCCACATGGGGTTCGGTGAGCGGTTGCATGGTCTTCTCGTCCGACATCTCTGGTAGCCGCAATTCTAATGTGCAGCACTTGACTCCTCCGCCGCCTTTGAGGAGTTCGGAGAGGTCGACGGTGATCGGGAGGTAGCCTGCGTCGCGCAGTCGTGACTCCAATCCCGGTGCGGCGTCGGTCATCACGACGTGGCGACCGTCGGACACGAGGTTGAGTCCGAGGACGACGGCGTCGGACTCGGTGGCGATGATCGCGTCGGGAAAGAGGTCGGCGAGAACCGCGCGCGACTCAGTCGAGAAGGCGTCGGGGAAGTAGGCGATGGTGTCGTCGTCGAGCACGCCCAGAGCCGTGTCGAGGTGGTAGAAGCGCGGATCGATCAGTTCGAGGCTGACGACCGGAAGTCCGGTGATCGTCGCGACTTCGGCGTGGGTATCGGGGTGGGTGCGGAACCCGGTCCCCGCCAGGATGCGACGCCCGACGAGGAGGAAGTCGCCTTCGCCCTCCTGTACGCCGGCGGTCTCATGCACAGCGTCGGCGCCGCAGGTGTGTAACCATGCCGTGTAGTGCTCGCCTTCCGGCGCGCGCTCGGGGTGCAGGAACCGTGCTGCCACGGCCTTTCCGTCGACGACGAGTCCGCCGTTGGCGGCATAGACCATGTCTGGCAGACCCGGCTGGGCGTCGACGAGTGTGACCGAATGGCCGAGGGATCGATAGATGTCGCGCAACGACTCCCATTGCGTCATGGCGAGTTCTGTGTCGACGGGGACGGACGGATCCATCCACGGGTTGATCGAGTAGGTGACCGTGTAATGGGAAGGAGGGGTCATCGCATAGGTGCGGGTGCGTGGGGTGCGTTCGGTGAGCGCAGCAAACCGTGGACTCGTCAGCGTCATAATTCGACGGTAGCGTCAGCGTCTAGCGCAAACAATCGACGTGAATTGCGCATTTGATTAAGCAATCTCTATTAACGGGTGGCAGAGGGTGGAAAAGTTGCGTCAGATCGACGAGCTCGACGAGAAGGTGCTCGAATGTCTGGCTCGCGATGCGCGAGCGACGTACGCACAGATCGGCGACGAGGTCGGTCTGTCGGCGCCCGCGGTCAAGCGTCGGGTCGATCGGCTGGTCGACGAGGGAGTGATCAAAGGGTTCACGACCGTTATCGATTCGACGGCGATGCAGTGGACCACCGAGGCCTATGTACAGGTGTTCTGCCGAGGCAACATCTCGCCGGAGGAACTGACCGCGGCATGGGAGCCGATACACGAGGTGGTCAGCGCCGCGACCATCACTGGCCAGGCCGATGCCATCCTGCGTGTGATGGCCCGCGACGTACACCACCTCGAGCACGCCCTCGAGCGCATCCGGCAGGCGGGCCCGGTGGACCGGAGCGAGTCGATCATCGTGCTGAGCCAGCTGATCGACAGGGGGCATCCGTGAGTCGGGGAGGGTTCTCGAGCGGGCGCTCTTCGCCCATTCTGGGTAATCGTGTTAACCTCGCCAACGTGACCAGCAACGTACGCGCCTATTGGCGATTCTTTATCGAGGCTCCGGGTGAGCCTGCGATGAAGCGCTGAATCTGCGTCGCACGTCAATAAACCCGGAGCCCGAGCAGTGACCGAAAGGTCGCTGCTTTTCTCATGTCAGGGGCCTCCGATGACAAGCAAGCGGGTGTCCCAGTCGTAGAAGACAGGCCACCACCCGCGAAAGGCAACACAGAAGTGACCACCCTCCCGGATCTCGCCGCCACTGCCGCTCACGAGGCCGAATCGACCTCCACCTCCGATCGGCGGGTCAGATCCTTCCGGTCCATCCCGTCGCCGGACACCATCCGCGCCGAATTGCCGCTGACCTCCCGTCGAGCGCTTCGGGTCCAGGCCGATCGCGACGAGATCGCCGCCATCCTCGCCGGCCGAGACGACCGTCTACTCGTCGTCGTCGGACCCTGCTCGGTGCACGATCCGATCGCCGCGCTCGACTACGCGCGACGCCTCGCACCGCTTGCCGACGACTACGCCGACCGCTTGAAGATCGTCATGCGTGTCTACTTCGAGAAGCCGCGCACCACGGTCGGCTGGAAGGGACTCATCAACGATCCCGGCATGGATGGCACCTACGACGTCGAGCGTGGTCTGCGTACGGCACGGTCGCTGCTGCTCGACATCATCGACCTCGGCCTCCCGGTCGGATGTGAGTTCCTCGAGCCGACGAGCCCGCAGTACATCGCCGACGCCGTCGCGTGGGGTGCCATCGGTGCACGGACGACGGAGTCGCAGGTGCATCGCCAGCTCGCATCCGGACTGTCGATGCCCATCGGGTTCAAGAACGGTACTGACGGCAACGTCCAGGTCGCCATCGACGGAGTGAATGCCGCTGCCGCGCAACACGTCTTCTTCGGTATCGACGACTTCGGTCATGGTGCGCTCGTCGAGTCGGCGGGCAACGAGGACTGCCACATCATCCTGCGTGGCGGTACCACCGGACCCAACTTCGACGACGAGTCCGTGGCATCCGCGGTTGCCGCACTCGACAAGGCGGGCCTGCCCGCACGGGTCATGATCGACTGCAGCCACGCCAACTCCGGCAAGGACCACATCCGGCAGGCGCAGGTCGCCGCCGAGATCGCGGCGTCGATCCGGACGCGTCGCGCTGCGGGACACACACCGCTGATCAGCGGTGTGATGCTGGAGAGCTTCCTCGAGGCCGGTGCGCAGTCGCCCGACGCCCAGCCGCTCGTGTACGGCAAGTCGGTCACCGACAAGTGCATGGACTGGGAGTCGAGCGCACGCGTCCTCGCCGACCTCGCGCGCAGCTGACGGGCAGGGTCGCGTTCTGCTGTTGTCGCCGTTCTGCCCAGAGCAGAAGGGACGGCTGCCCGCAGCAGTGGTGACCTACGCTCGGTTGCATGGCATCGAGGAACGACTCGCATACGCAGCCGGCGCCCGAGCCGCTCTGGCGTGAGGTCACCGGGCGTGTGCTGCGTCGCCGCCGCCACGAGCGCGGCGAGCGACTCGTCGAGACCGCGCGTCGCGCGGGCGTCTCGAGTCAGTACCTGTCGGAGATCGAACGCGGACGCAAGGACGCATCGTCGGAATTGCTTGCGGCCGTCGCGGGAGCTGTTGAGCTGAGCCTGCTCGACCTGGCCCGCGAGGCCGCCGCCGAACTCGCCCGCGTCGAGAGTGCTCTCGGCGCCGCACGCAGGCCGGGCGCGTCCCGCGTCCCGGTCACGCTGCGTTCGATCCCCGCCGGTTCGACCCCTGCTGCAATGCAACCGATCATGCCGCTCTCGCGTATGCGTGGCCCGGTTGCGCTGGCGGCGTGACCGACGTCAGCCGAGCGAGCGTTCAATACCGTCGACTGGGCGCTCCCTCGCGTCGAGCGTGCGCCTGACGATCACCGGGCCGCTGTGGCCCTGGTGTCGATGACCTGATCGGCGAGTCCGTACTCGACGATCTCATCTGCCCGCAGCACGCGGTCACGGTCGGTGTCGTGACGCAGCGTCTCGATGTCGCGCCCGGTGTGCCGACTCAGTGCCTGTTCTATTTCCTCACGGATGCGCAGGATCTCCTCGGCGGCGAGGATCAGATCCGGGATCGTGCCGCGGCCCTGACCCGACGGCTGGTGGAGCAGGACCCTGGCGTGGGGGAGTACCGACCTCTGGCCCGGCGAGCCCGCGGCCAGCAGTAGTGCCGTCGACGAGAGTGCTTGTCCCACACAGGTGGTGGCGATCGGCGCATGGCAGTACTGCATGGTGTCGTAGAGTGCGAAGGTTGCGGTCACCGACGCGCCCGGAGAGTTGATGTACAGCTCGATGGGGATGTCGGGGTTCTCGGAGTCGAGATGCAGGATCTGCGCGATGAGCGCATTGGCGACGCCGTCGTCGAGTTCGGTTCCGAGGTAGAGGATTCGGTCGTCGAGCAGCCGACTGTAGACATCCATGACGCGCTCGCCCTGCGGAGTACGGGTGATGACGTTGGGAATGGTGTATGTGCTCATGCGTGACTCACCTCGAAACCCGTTGCGGCAGGGGATAACGGTCGTATCTGTGCGATGTCGGTGACGATGTGGTCGACGAATCCGTAGTCGACCGACTCGGAGGCGGTGAAGACGTGATCGCGTAGCGAGTCGTCGAAGATCTTTTCGCGGGTGTGTCCGGTCTGCTCAGCGATGATCGTGAGTACGGTGTCGCGGACGTGTCGCAGGTCGTCGGCCTGCAGTTCGATGTCGGGTGCGTAGCCGCCGATGCCCGCCGATCCCTGGTGCAGCAGGACTTTGGCATGCGGCGTGATGAACCGCTTGCCCCGGGTGCCGCTGCACAGCAGGAATTGTCCTGCACTGTAGGCCATTCCGAGGTTCACGGTGATCACGTCGTTGGGAATCAAGCGCATGATGTCGGTGATCGCGAGCATCGCGGGTACCGAACCGCCCGGAGAGTTGATCCAGAGCGCGATGTCGGCGACGGGATCGTCGTCGGAGAGCATGACGAGTTGCGAGCACAATTGCGTGCCGATCTCGTCGTCGAGTGCGGAGTCGAGAGTCAGGATGCGTTGCCCGAAAAGGCTTTCCGCGGTGCGCTTGCGTAGTGGCAGTGGTCGTTGTTCATCGGTCATGCACCGATCGTCGGTGACCGACGGATATCGGTCACGTCGGTTCCGCTCAGAGCGGCACGATTCCGCACTGAGCAGAGCAGAGCAGAGCAGCCGGGTCAGAGCACGTCGATGTCGGGCCGACCGGACGGGATGGTGATCTGCGCCCGGCGGTGCAGCGAAACATCCGGCGCGGCAATCGAATCGCTCACCCGATAGTCCGCTTCCCAGCGGTCGGCCGACAGTCTGTTGAGAACGTACCCGCGCTGAGCGTTGCCGAAGCGGATGTGGGGTGAGGCTGCCTTGAGTTGTTTGTCGCTGGCGTCGCTGTCCTCGCCGTCTGCGCCAGACGCGATCGAGGTGCCCGCGAGTTCGACGCCGACGGTCGGGGACGGTCGCGAATACGTGGAGCGCAACTCGGAGACCACGTTGCGGTGGATGTCGCCGACGATCGAGACGAGGTTGTGCACGCCGCGCTCACGCGCGCCGTCGAGAATCCTTGCGCGAGAGGCTTCGTAGCCGCTCCACCCGTCCATACTGACCGCCCGCTCGCCGTTCTTTCGGCGGGCGAGGTCGGCGATGGTGGTCTGATGCGCGAGAACGTTCCAGCGGGCACGGCTGGCGGCCAATCCGTCGAGCAGCCACTTCTCCTGTGCGGCACCGGTGATGGTGCGCCGGGGGTCTGCGGTCGCGGCATTATGCGCGGTGTCGTTGTCGCCGTTGGCCTGATCGCTGCGGAAGGTCCTGGTGTCGAGGACGCTGAACTCGACGAGGTCGCCATAGCTGAACCGACGGTAGGCGCGCAGGTCGTAGAGGTCGGCTGTCGGCGTGGGGCGAGGCCGCTGCGCGACACGCACCGGTGTGTTCTCCCACCACGCTCGCATCGCCTGGGCGCGCCGGGCGAGGAATTCGGGGATGGGTTGATTGTCCTCGGGAACCTCTGCGGCCCAGTTGTTGTCGACCTCGTGGTCGTCGAAGATCGTGATGAACGGACTCGCCCGGTGCGCGGCCTGCAGATGGGGGTCGAGTTTGTAGAGCGCATATCGATCGCGATAGTCGTCGAGCGTCGCGCACTCCCGGTGCGCCGACACCGGTGTTGCGGCGGTCTTTCGTCGGCCGCCGTCGACCGGGATCGGCTTTTCATAGATGTAGTCGCCGAGATGGAAGACGACGTCGGGTGCGTGCGCCGCCATATCGGCGTATGCGGGGTAGTGCCCGTCAGCCCACGATTGGCACGAGGCGAATGCGAAAGTCAATGCACTCAGCCGACTTCCGTGCGACGGAGCGGTACGCGTGCGCCCGATCGCCGACAGGGAACCGCCCGCACGGAATCGGTAGAAGTAGTCCGCCGCGGGCCGTAGGCCGCGTACGTCGGCGTGCACGCTGTGTCCGTTCTCCGGTGTCGCCACTTCGACGCCGCGCGCGACGACATGCCTCATGCCGTGGTCGGTGGCGATCTCCCACTCGACCGGTACCGGAAGCAGACCCATTGCTCCGCCGCGGGCGAGCGGATCGGCGGCCAGCCGTGTCCACAGGACCACGCCGTCTGGAAGCGGATCGCCTGATGCCACACCGAGCGTGAACAGGTCACTGCCACGGCGTGGCGGGGGAGCCGACGCCGCGTCGGTCGTGAACAGCGCTGGGACCGTTGCGATACCGGCAGCGACGCCCGCCCAGGTGAGAAAGCGTCGGCGGGTGGTGCCGGCGTGCAGGGTCGTGTCCCCATCGATCCGGAGGTCGTCCAGTGACGGTCGAGGTGAGATGTTCGGCATGCCGCCACCCGACCAAGAGAGGATGGACGTCGTCCTACCCGCCGTCGGCCTCGCGGTGATGGGATGGTGAAGTTCGTGAAACCGCATGCGCCATATGTCCGATTCGAGACCGTTGTTACACTGCAGCGGCGTCGGTTCTCCAGCCGAGATCGTCGGTGAGAGCCAAGAGGGAATCTGGTGGGAATCCAGAGCTGCCCCGCAGCGGTAACGGAAACGAAGGCGTTCAACAGCACTGGGCCTGCCGGCTCGGGAAGCGATCGTCGATAGGTGGCACATCACGTGCCGTGTCCGAAGTCCGAAGACCTGCCGACGTGGCCGCCGGGCATAGGCGGTCCCATCGACTTCGCGGGACATGGTCGGTGTTGAACTCGCGTGGTCGTCGTCGACCCCGCGTGGCGACATCTGCTGTACCCGCTCCGGGCTGATCAGGAGGGCGGGTATGCCGACGCGCAGTGCGAACCCTCGGGATACCTGGGCGCGACCCGTCTCCGTGGCCATCGGCTGCGGTGTGGCGCTCGTCGTGGCCGCAGCGTGCGGCGTCGCATACGGAACCGTGGAGATCGGGCTGGTCCGTATCGCTGCGGATGGTGTGGGCAGCAATCACCGGGGGACCGGTCTCGTCGGTCGACGCTGCCTCGTACTGGATCGTCGTCGACTCGCGTGTGCCACGGGTGCTGACGGGAGCGCTGGTGGGTGCCGGTTTGGCGGTGGTCGGCGTGATCGTGCAGGCGATGGTGCGCAATCCGCTGGCGGATCCCTACGTGCTCGGGATCTCGTCGGGTGCGTCTGTCGGAGCCACCGCCGTCGTGCTGTTCGGGGTCTTCTCGGGTCTCGGCCTGTATGCGTTGCCGACCGCGGCATTCCTCGGCGCACTGGTGGCGACGTTGCTCGTCTTCGGAATTGCACAGCGCGGCGGAGGTCTCACACCACTGCGGCTCGTGTTGACGGGAACCGCTCTGGGATACGGGTTCTCGGCTCTGACCACCGTGCTCATCTTTTTACGTCCGGTGGGTGATGCCGCACGGAGTGTCATGTTCTGGCTGCTCGGCAGTCTTGCTGCGGCAACATGGCATTCGGTTGCGCTGGTCGCGGTCGTGGTGGTCATCGGGATAGGTGTGGTCGCAGCGAGAGCGCGACAACTCAATGCGCTGGCGATGGGCGACGAGGTCGCCGCGTCGCTCGGCATACGGGCGTCACGGTTTCGGCTCGAGCTCTTCGTCATCGCCGCGTTGATGACCGGGTTCATCGTCTCTGTCTGCGGCGCAATCGGATTCGTCGGTCTCATCGTGCCGCACGTGACCCGCATGGTCGTCGGTGCGGATCACCGCAAGATCATTCTCGTCGCACCCGTGCTGGGGGCGCTGTTCCTTGTGGTCGCCGATCTGATGGCGCGGATTGTCGTTCCACCGCAGGAGATTCCGCTCGGGGCGATCACGGCTGCGGTGGGTGTGCCGGTATTCCTCGGACTGATGCAACGTCGGCGTACCAGGATCGACTCATGAGTGCCGTCGAGTACGACGCGGTCACCGTCGAGATCGATCACACCGTCATCGTTCGCGACGCATCGTTCACGGTCGACTCCGGAGAGTTCCTCGGGGTGATCGGCCCGAACGGCAGCGGCAAATCGACCCTGCTTCGATGCGTGTACCGCGCGCTGGCACCGTCGGGCGGCAGCGTGCGAGTCGACGGCAACGACGTGCGTGCGGTGAGTATGCGGGAGAACGCACGACGAGTCGCCGCGCTCACCCAATCGGCCTCGCTCGACTTCGATTTCACCGCGTCAGAGGTTGTCGCGACGGGACGGCTACCACACCGCGAACTGGGTGCGGCGGCCCGTGCCCGCGACCGCCAGGTGTGCGCGGCGGCGATGTCCACGGCCGGCGTCGGGATGTTCGCGGATCGTGTGTTCACCACGCTCTCCGGCGGAGAGGCGCAACGCGTACTCATCGCGCGCGCATTCGCGCAGGAGCCCAACGTACTGATCCTCGATGAACCGACCAATCACCTTGATATCCGCCATCAGTTCGACATCCTTGGTGCGGCGCGCGGACGCGGGGTCACCGTCGTCGCGGCGCTGCACGATCTCAACATGGCGGCACAGTACTGCACCACGCTCGCCGTTGTGCTCGACGGGACGATCGCGTGCATCGGGCCACCGGACGAACTCCTCACCGCGACGAACATCGCCGAGTGGTACGGCGTTGGTGCGTACGTCGTCGCCCACCCCCGCACAGGCGTTCCGCAGATCATCTTCGACGACCAAGTCCCACAAGCCATCTCCGAGGAAGAGCACTCATGACAGCACCTATGACCAGGACAGCACTTCGCAGACCGCGCGCATTCGTCGTGTCTGCACTAGCCGCGATGACAGTGGTCTCCGGTTGCGGCGCCGACGTCGAGTCGTCGACTCCCAGGTCATCAGGGGAACAGGTGACGGTAACCAATTGTGGTGCACCGCTTACGGTGAGCGGTGTACCCGATCGTGCGGTGACGAACGACACCGGGATCACAGAGCTGATGTTCGCCCTCGGATTGGGCGACCGGATGGCCGGCTACACCACGTACGAGGGCAAAGAGCGCGATATCGAATCATCCCCGTGGCGAGCGGATTTCGAGAAGACACCATCATTGGGCACGGCGTTCTCGCGGGAGATCATCGCCGCTGCGCGGCCCGACTTCGTCTTTGCGGGCTGGAACTACGGGTTCAAGGAATCGACCGGCGTCACCCCCGACTGGGTGCGTTCGACCGGTGCCGTGCCATACCAGCTGACCGAAGCCTGTCGCCAGGCAGGCAACACCAAGCGCGGCGTCGTACGACCCCTCGATGCGTTGTACGCGGACCTGTCGAATCTGGGGCAGATCTTCGGCGTGAGTGGTCGGGCCGCGACGCTGACCGCCGACTATCGCAAGCAGGTCGAGGCTGCGCGTGTGGGGGCGCCTGCCGCGTCCGCAGCGGCGCGGGTCTTCCCCTTCGACAGCGCCGATCCGACGCCGTTCACCTCGGGTCGGAATGCGGCACCGGATCAGATCATCGCCGAAGCCGGTGGACGCAACATCTTCGGCGATATCGACGACTCCTGGACGTCGGCATCATGGGAGGCCGCGGCGCAGCGCGATCCGCAGGTCATCGTCATCGTCGATTACGGGGCGGGGCCGCAGAACACCGTCGAAGCCAAGATTCGACAGCTCGAGTCGCAACCGTTGATGGCGCAGACAACCGCTGTGCGAGAGCGCCGCTACATCTCGTTCCCGTATGCGGCGCTCGTCGAGGGTCCGCGCAATCCGCAGACCATCACGGCGCTTGCCGAGTACCTGCGATCGCAGGGGCTCTGAGTAGGCCGTCGGCAGGCGGCGGCTCGTCGGGACGCGCTGTCAGGCGGCAACGACCAGCCAGACCGCGATGTAGTGCAGTAGCGCGGCAATGGCTGTGCAGACGTGGAACACCTCGTGATGGCCGAACGTCGTCGGCCAGGGATTGGGCCAGCGCAGTGCGTAGAGCACTCCGCCGACGCTGTAGAACACCCCGCCCACCGCGAGCAGGATCAGTACGAGCCAACCGACATGTGCGACGAGCGTCGGGGCGACGGCGATGATGACCCACCCGAGCAGGATGTAGAGCGTGACCCCGAGCCAGCGGGGCGCGCCAGGCCACGCGATCTTCAGTGCGACACCGGCGACCGCGCCGACCCAGACGATGCCGAGCACCCACCACCGCATCGGACTCGGCAGACCCATCACACAGAACGGCGTGTAGGTACCCGCGATGAACACGAAGATCATCGAGTGGTCGGCACGCTTCATGTGTATCTGAGCGCTCAGCGATTTCCACGCGATCCGGTGATACGACGCCGAGGTCGCGAACAGACCGACGACGGTTGCCGCGTAGACGGCACAGGCCACCGCGGCTCCCGGTCCACGTAGCCAGCCTGCGCCGATGACAAGGGCGACGCCTGCGACCACTGCGACGTAGGCCGACCACTGATGAATGACGCCGCGGAGGCGAGGTCTGTCGGCGACAGCGGTCACCAGGGCTGAGTTCACGTAAGCTACGGTACCGTAACTTTGGGTGAGAACGCTGTCAGCCGAGTGTGGCGATGATCGCCGCGAGCTGGTCGACGTCGATAGGTGTCGGCTGATAGATGCACACCTCGTCGACGCGGACGTCGAGATCGCGCAGCGCGTCGAAGGCGTCGACGCGGGCCCGGATCTGCTGTGCGACGTCTGCGGGACCACCGACAGCGGCGATCGTGTGCAGTAGCTCGTCGTCGATGAGATCGGCCATCTCGGCCCACCGCCCCTGCTTCGACAGCGCATTGAGTTCTGGCTGCAGCTGCTCGGCGCCGTGCGCTGCGAGGACGGGCCGGTAGGCGGGCGTCGAGCCGTAGAAGGCGAGGAGTCGTCGAGCGGCGGTGTGGTCGGTGCCCACCGAGACGATCACCTCGGGGATCACGGTGAAGCCGCGGCCGTGATCGCGTGCGGCGAGGCCGCGTCGAATGTTCGGGACGGTCGTCGATGCCAGAAAGTCGGCGGTGGAAAACGGCATCACCAACACTCCGTCGGCGTGCTTTGCCGCGGCGCGCGTCATCAACGGCCCGAGCGCGCCGACGAACACCGGCGGCCGACCGAACGGGTTGGGGCCGGGGTTGAAGGTGGGCGTCATCAAGGTGTGACGGTGATAGGCCCCTTCATAGCGCAGCGGGGCTCCGGTCTCCCACGCATCGAAGATGGCGTTGATGGCGCTGACCTTGTCGGCCATGCGGCCCACCGGGTCGTCGAAATCAGCGCAGAACCGCTTCTCGATCTGCGGGCGCATCTGCGTTCCCAAGCCGAGTCGAAATCGGCCGCCGGAGAGCAACTGAAGGTCGTTGGCCGCGTGTGCGAGGTGAATCGGATTGCGCGGGAAGGCGATTGCGACGTTGGTCAGCAGGGTGAGTTCCGGCACCGACGCCGCAACGACGAGCGGGGTGAACACATCGTGCGGACCCTCGAAGGTGAACAGCCCCGCTGCACCCGCGCGGGCGAGGTCGGTGGCTCGCTGTGCCGCGCCCGTCGGCTCGAACAGGGCGGTCGTCACGGCTATCGGGGTCATGTCGCGTCGGCGTCGTTGTAGCGGCGCAACAGCGTTGCGAACAGTTCGAGATCGTCCTGCGTCCACGTGTCGAGCCTGCGTGCGATGGCGTCTCCACTGCGTCGGCGGATCTCGCCCAGGGTGTCGAGTGCCTCCTGGGTCACTTCCAACGACTGCGACCTCGACGACGTCGCGTCCTGCGTGCGGCGCAGCAGACCACGGCGACGGAGCTCGCCGAGCTGGCGGCTGGCCGTCGACTTGTCGATATTCGCGGCCCGCGCCAGTGACGCCGCGTTGATTCCCGGGTTGTCCGAGATCAGTGCGAGGAGAGAGAACTCGACGAAGGTCAGGCCGCCCTCGGCGTAGATGTCGCGGGCGCCGTTGCGCAGCCGCCGCGACAGCGTGACCAATTCCTGCCCGACGACTTCGGCGGCATCGGGTTGCTCGGGTGAAGCCATAGTTGTATATTACAACCTATCCAAGTTGCATTCTGCAACCATTCCTGGTGAACGATCGTGTTCCCGACTAGCCCAGAAGGTAATCGATGTCCGCTGCTCCCACCCATGCGTTGTCGATCAAGACCATCGCGTCGCATGTCGCCGTTCCGCTCGTCATCGGTGCCGTGATGGCGCTCGCCTATCTCGGCGGATTCCACAAGCCCGATCCGCACGATCTGCGCATCGATGTGGTCGGTGCCGGTACATCGACCCAGGTGGCCGCACAGACTCTTCAGCAACAACTCGGCGACCACGTCTCGATCCGGACCGTTGCCACCGCCGATGAGGCGCGCGCGGCCATCGAGCACCGGGAGATCGCGGCGGCCTTCGAGCCGAAAGCCGACACGCCTGTCCTCTACGTCTCGACAGCAGCGTCGGATCCCACAGCGGTGACGGTCGAACGGATCTTCAACGGCGTCACGATCGCCAAGGACCAACCGCTGAAGATCGTCGACGTCGTGCAGGCTGATCCGCAGCGCGATCCGTCCGGACAGAGCATCTTCTTCTTCCTGGTTGCACTCACCGTCGGCTCGTACGGATGCGGAATCGCGATCGCCGTCGCCGCAGGTGGACGCAGGATTCGCGTGCGTCTGGGGTTCGCGGCGGTCTGCTCGGTGATCTCTGCCGCGGTGACCACGGCGATTGCCGTGTGGGTGTTCGACGCCCTGCCGGGTGCACAGTGGCAGATCTTCGGGCTGTCGATCCTCTACGCCCTGGCGACCATGCTATTCGCGATCGGGCTGCACCCGTTTATCGGTCGATTCACGACGCTGGCGATGGTCACTATCTTCGTCGGGTTGAACTTCACGACCAGCGGCGGCGTGTTCGCGCCTGCGCTGCAACCGAAGTTCTTCGCCGTCCTGCACGACTTCTGGATCGGCGCAGGCCTGAACGAGGCGTCGCGCAACCTTGCCTACTTCCCGCAGGTGTCCAGCGCAGGCGATATCGCGAAGATCATCGGCTGGCTCGTCGTCGGCGCGGCGCTCGTCGGCATCGTTGCGCTGCGGGACCGTCGAAACGTCGTTCAGGGTGCAGTAGAAGGCGCGGTAGAAGCGAGTCCTGCCGCTGCCGGGCGACACGAGCGCGACCAGCTCACCGAGGAGGAGGCCGAAGAACTCGCCGAGGATGTCGTGGCCTGATTCAGTGTGCCCTTAGAGGTGAGGTCTAATCTGGTTCGCGATGAAACTCCTACCCGATCGTCTGCGTCGGCCGATGCTCTCCGTGTACGAGCGGCGGCTGATCCAGTTGACGGACGAGAACCGATTGCCTCAGCACGTGGCGATCATCTGCGACGGCAATCGACGATGGGCTCGCGAGGCGGGCTTCGAAGATGTCAGTCACGGACATCGGGTGGGCGCACAGCGCATCGCCGAGATGCTCGAGTGGTGCGCCGAGCTGGGCATCGAGACGGTCACCATCTATCTGCTGTCCACCGAGAATCTGCAGCGCGCCTCCGACGAACTCGACGCGCTGATGGAGATAGTGCCCGACATCGTCGACGAGATCGCCACCCCCGACGGGCACTGGCGGGTGCGCATCGTCGGAACCCTCGATCAGCTCCCCGAGGCTGCGGCCCAGCGTCTGCGCAACGCCGCTGAACGCACCCTCGACAGATCGGGCATGAACGTCAACGTGGCGGTCGGGTACGGGGGCCGACAGGAGATCGCCGACGCTGTGCGCGCGGTCCTCGTGGAGAAGGCCGAGGCGGGCGCGACCGTCGACGAACTCGTCGACGCGGTCACCGTCGAGGCGATCGACCGCAACCTGTACACCAAGGGACAGCCCGACCCCGATCTGGTCATCAGGACGTCGGGGGAGCAGCGGCTGTCCGGATTCCTGCTGTGGCAGAGCGCGTACTCGGAGATCTGGTTCACCGACGCCTATTGGCCCGAGTTCCGTCGGGTCGATTTCCTGCGTGCGCTGCGCGACTACTCCGCGCGCAGTCGGCGATTCGGTAAGTGATCGTCGAGTAGTTCGATGAGCGCGGTCACGTCGGCGTCGAATGTCGAGACCGGCGGCGTGCCGAAGCCGACGAGGATTCCTCCGGTCGGCTCACCATGGGCGTCGCGAAGGCGCGGGGCGTCCGGATGCCGTAGGGCGTCGAGCCCTCCGAGCGAGAAACCCCGCTCGTAGGTTGCCGCGAGCACAGACGCCTCGACGTCGACGGGAACGGGTAACACCGCGTGCAGGCCGGCGGAAATACCCATGGTTGGGATCTTGTGCGCGTGCAGTCGCTCGATCAGCGCCTGCCTGCGGTGTCGATAGAACTGCCGACTGCTTCGAATGTGCTTGTCATACGAGCCGGTTTCGATCATGTCGGCCAATGCGAGCTGATCGACGATGCTCGCATCAGTTTCGCGCATTCCCTTGGCCCACATCACAGTTGAGACCAACGCCGGTGGCAGGACCAGCCAACCGATGCGTATCGATGGGGACAGACTCTTGCTGACCGATCCCGTGTAGATGATGTGATCGGGAGCGAGCGCCTGCATCGCGCCTACGGGCTCGCGGTCGTAGCGCAGTTCGCCGTCGTAGTCGTCCTCGATCAGGAATGCGTCTGTCGCCCTTGCCCATTCGATGGCCGCCGCTCGGCGCTGTGGAGCAAGTGGCACCCGGATCGGGGACTGGTGGCTTGGGGTGAGCAGGACGGCCTGGGGTGTGACGGCAAGGCCGGCCAGCGCTGTCACGTCTGCGCCGTCGTGGTCGACCGGAATCGGTGACACGAGTGCACCGCGCCGGGTGAACGGGTCTCGAAAGAAGGGTAGGCCGTACGCCTCCGCCGCGACGGATTCACGAAAGAGAGTGCGTGCCAGAAGATTCAACGCCGACAGAACCGACGTGGTCAACACGATCTGGTCGGGATGAGCACGAACGCCACGTGCGCGGGCGAGGTAGCCGGCGAGCGCGACGCGTAGGCGTTCACTGCCGTTGGGCGGCGTCGGACCGAACGCGGAGTCGTCGGCTGTCGAGATCGCCCGCCGCATCGACCTGATCCATGCTGTACGCGGGAACTGCGACGTGTTGGGCTGGCCGAGGGAGAAGTCATGTGCGACGCGTGGTGCGGACACGACGGTCGTGAACGATTCGCCTGCGGAACCCGGCGACCCGAAACCCGCTGCGACCGTGGTGCCCGCGCCCTGCCGCGCGGTCAGCCAACCTTCTGCGATCAGTTCGGAATACACCGAGGAGACGGTCCCGCGAGCGAGGCCGAGGTCGGCCGCGAGCGATCGGTAGGGAGGCAGGCGCATGCCGGGTGTGAGGCGACCGTCCGCGATGGCGCTGCGCAATTCGTCGGCGAGCCGCGAGCGCAGTTGCGCGCTACGGCCTCGGGTGGGCGCGTCGGGATCGGGCTGCAGATCGAGATAGAGGTCGGTCCCGAGTCGCTCGGCGAGCGCAGACCATCGATCACCTGTCATCACGCCTCCTGAATTGACGCACAAGAATACGTCTCGATTGAACCTCATTTCTGGATCAATCTGCCACTAGCGTTGACGGTGTTGCGTTCAGAGAAGGCAGACGATCCGAGAGGAAGTAGAACCGATGACGACGGTGGTGTTCGGAGCGAGCGGTGAGATCGGTGCGCGACTCGCCGACGACCTCGAACGGCGAGGCGAGAAAGTGGTTCGCGCGCAACGGTCGTCGGGAGTCGACGCGTATGCGGGCACCGGCATGCGGGAGGCGTGCGCGGGTGCCGACACGGTGATCGACTGCACCAACGTGATGACGACGCGCGGTTCGACAGCCGTCGACTTCTTCTCGACGGTTGCGCGCACCATCGCCGAAGCCGCCGCGGCGGCGGGTGTGCGACGAGTCGTGTGCGTGTCGATCGTCAATGCCGCAGACCCGGCGGTGAACGCGAAATTCGGCTATTACCAAGGGAAAGCTGCGCAGGAGAAGACCTACGCTGACAACGTCGACGCCGGACACTTGCAGATCATCCGATCGGCACAGTGGTACGAACTGGCCGATCAGATGCTGACCCGCGCACGACTCGGTCCGATCGCTATGGCTCCGCGCATGGTGTGCCGCCCACTGGCCGCCGTCGACGCCGCAGGACTGATCGCAGACGCTGCTCTATCCGACGACCTATCGGACCGGCAGATCGCCGGACCCGGGCAGCACGATCTCGTCGATCTGGCGCGCGCGGTTGCTCGGCGCGACGGATCACCCCGAGGGTTGTGGCAGTCCCGTTCGGCGGGAGAGCATTTCGCGACGGCGGACTCATGCCGCGCGGAGCATTCGACAAGACCTCGACCACATTCGACGAGTGGCTCGAAGCAAGTCCACCCACTACAGAAAGGGCCAACCGATGACCACCACAGCACAAGAAGCCGCCACCACGCGCAGGCTCTGGATGCTCGAGCAGAATCCGAACGTGTACAAAGCGCTCATCGCATTGCAGCTTGCGTCGTCGGAGGGTCTCGAGCCCGAGCTGATCGAGCTCATCAAGATCCGCGCATCACAGCTCAACGGGTGTGCCTACTGCCTGCGCATGCACGTCGCCGATGCGCTCGCGATGGGAATCGACCCGATGGTCATCGGTCTGATCCCGGTCTGGCACGAGGCCGTCAACCATTTCGACGAGCGGCAGCGATCAGCCCTCGAGCTGACCGAATACGTGACCCGAATCGGCGAAGAGGGAGTTCCCGACGACGCGTTCGAGCGTGCACGGGCGGTGTTCGACGAGGTGGAGCTCGGCCAGGTCGTCGCGTCGATCGTGATGATCAACGCCTGGAACCGCGTCGCCATCGCGTCGAAGTACCCGTACGAGCTCGACGAGCGGAAGTAGCGCCGCTGACCCGACGCTGAATGTGTGTCGAACGTGAGGATGTGGGTGCTGCAGCACCCACATCCTTCGATTCGACACACATCCTCGCGCGGCCTACAGCTTCGCGCGGCCTACATCTTCGCGCAGCCGCGCGAACTCACAACTTGCGCAGCCGGACCCGGTTGATGGAGTGGTCAGAATCCTTGCGCAGCACCAGGGTTGCGCGCGGGCGGGTGGGGAGGATGTTCTCCCGAAGGTTCGGCAGGTTGATCGACGTCCAGATGTCGCGGGCAGCGGCACGCGCCTGGTCGTCGGTCAGTGACGAGTAGTGGTGGAAGTGCGAGTTGGGGTCGGCGAACGACGTCGACCGCATCTGCAGGAACCGCGAGATGTACCAGTTCTCGATGTCGGTGGTCTTCGCGTCGACGTAGATGGAGAAATCAAACAGGTCCGACACCATCAGCGTCGGACCTGTTTGCAGCACGTTGAGGCCTTCGAGGATCAGGATGTCGGGCTGGTGCACGTAGTGCATGACGTCGGGAACGATGTCGTAGGTGAGGTGCGAATAGACCGGCGCTGTCACCTCGCGCGCCCCCGACTTGACCTCGGTGACGAAGCGGAGCAGGCCTCTGCGATCGTAGGATTCGGGAAATCCCTTGCGGTGCATGATGCCTCGACGTTCGAGCTCACGCGTGGGAAGCAGGAAACCGTCGGTGGTGACGAGGTCGACCTTCGGGTGCGACTCCCAGCGGGCCAGGAGCGCTGCCATGATGCGGGCGGTCGTCGACTTTCCGACGGCGACGCTGCCCGCGATCCCGATGACGAACGGAACCTGCTTGGTGGTCTGCCGGTCGCCGAGGAAGGTCGACGTCGCTGCAAACAAGCGCTGCCTCGCGGCGACCTGCAGGTGGATGAGTCGCGACAGCGGGAGATACACCTCGGCGACTTCTTGGAGGTCGACGTTCTCGCCCATACCGACGAGCTGGTCGAGCTCGTTCTCATTGAGCACCATCGGCATGGATTCACGCAGGTTACGCCATTGCTTGCGATCGAGTTCCAGATAAAGACTGGGATCGCGGCCGGTGGTGTCGCGCGCCATCAGAGGGCTCGTCCCATCGGCGATCGCGGGTCGCACCTCGTCGTCATGGCCTACAGCTTAGAAGGACGCGTCGACGCCGCTGTCGGTAGCCTTCCACCATGGCAACGGCGTACAGCGGTTCGGCAACCCCCGATACGGATCTGGTCACCGACTATTTACGGCTCGGCCTCGCCTTCGACCGTCTCGAAGAGGGCTTCGTCGACGCCTACACCGGCGACCCCGCACTGCGCGCAGAGGTCGCGGGAGGTCCGGCCCCCGACCCCGCCGTGCTGGCCGACCGGGCCCGCGGTCTGCGATCCGAACTCCCTGCGGGTCTGGCCCCCGATCGGGCGGCGTTCGTCGACGCGCATCTGCGCGCACTGGAATGTTCTGCACGCAAATTCGCGGGCGAGCCCATCGGATTCGTCGACGAGGTGCGCGCCTACTTCGACGTCGACATCGCGCCCGCCGACACCGACGATTATCGAAAAGCGCACGGCGAGTTGGCTTCTGCGCTCGGCACACCCGATGCGAGCGGGCCGGTGCTCGCTGACGCCTACGCTGCCTACCGTCGCGCCGACGAGATCCCGCCCGAGCGCGTCGACGAATGCGTCCGCGCCTTCGGTGGTGCGCTGCGTGAACGGGTCCGCGACGTTTTCCCGTTGGCGGACAACGAGATCGTCGAATTCGAGGTGGTGACCGACAAGCCGTGGTCGGGCTTCAACTACTACCTCGGCAACTATCGGTCGCGGGTGGCGATCAATGCCGACCTCACGCAGTACATGTCGTCGTTGCCGCACCTCATCGCACACGAGGCGTATCCCGGTCACCACACCGAGCACTGCAGAAAGGAGCAGATCCTCGTCGGCGGTGGACAGACCGAGCAGACCATCTTCCTGGTCAACACGCCGCAGTGCCTGATGGCCGAGGGGCTTGCCGACCACGCGTTGCACGCGGCCGTCGGCGACAACTGGGGACTCTGGGCGCAGGAGATCTACGCCGACCTCGGACTGCGATTCGACGGCGAGCGCGCACAGCGGGTCGGCGGGGCGTCGTCGGGACTGCTGACCGTGCGCCAAGACGCCGCGCTGATGCTGCACGATCAGCACCTCGACGTCGACGTCGTCGCGGGCTTTCTGCAGCGGTGGCTGCTCGCGCCGTCGGAGCGGGCGCGACAGATGCTGCGGTTCCTGACGTCGCCGTTGTGGCGCGCGTACATCTCGACCTACGTCGAGGGCTATCGGCTCCTGGGTGAGTGGCTCGAGCAGGTGCCGCAGGACGCGCGGCTCGCGCGATTCGGACGCCTTCTCGACGAACCCCTGACCCCAGCTCTGCTGCGTGCCGAACTGGGCCAATAGACTGGGCGCCATGAGCGAGAATCCCATCTCCGCGAACACCGCGAGCCTGAACTCGATGTCCCTGGCAGAGGTCGATCCCGACGTGGCGGCCGCGATGAACGGCGAACTGAGCCGCCAGCGCGACACACTCGAGATGATCGCCTCGGAGAACTTCGTTCCGCGGGCCGTGCTGCAGGCACAGGGCAGCGTCCTGACCAACAAGTACGCCGAGGGATATCCGGGTCGCCGCTACTACGGTGGCTGCGAGTACGTCGACGTCGTCGAGGACATCGCACGCAACCGCGCGAAGGAACTCTTCGGGGCCGACTTCGCCAACGTTCAGCCGCATTCGGGCGCGCAGGCCAACGCCGCGGTCCTCATGGCACTGATGAACCCGGGGGAGCGGCTCCTGGGCCTCGACCTCGCGCACGGCGGTCACCTCACCCACGGCATGCGTCTGAACTTCTCGGGCAAGCTCTACGAGAACCACTTCTACGGCGTCAGCAAAGAAGACTTCTGCATCGACATGGACGAGGTGCGCAAGATCGCCCTCGACGTGCAGCCCAAGGTGATCGTTGCCGGCTGGTCGGCATACCCGCGCACCCTGGACTTCGACGCCTTCCGTTCGATCGCCGACGAGGTCGGCGCCTACCTGTGGACCGACATGGCGCATTTCGCCGGACTCGTCGCCGCCGGCCTGCATCCCAACCCGGTGCCTGCGTCGGATGTCGTCTCGTCGACGGTGCACAAGACTCTCGGCGGCCCGCGCTCGGGCATCATCCTGGCCAAGCAGGAGTGGGCCAAGAAGCTCAACTCGGCGGTGTTCCCGGGGCAGCAGGGCGGACCCCTCATGCACGCCATCGCCGGCAAGGCCGTCGCACTCAAGATCGCGGGCACCGAAGAGTTCGCCGATCGGCAGCGTCGTACGCTCTCGGGCGCCAAGATCCTCGCCGAGCGGTTGACCGGCTCCGACGTCGAGAAGTCGGGCGTCTCGGTCCTCACCGGCGGCACCGACGTGCACCTGGTCCTCGTCGACCTGCGTAACAGCACGCTCGACGGTCAGCAGGCAGAAGACCTCCTCCACGAGGTCGGAATCACGGTCAATCGCAACGCGGTGCCGTTCGATCCGCGTCCGCCGATGGTCACCTCCGGTCTGCGGATCGGTACGCCCGCACTCGCGACCCGCGGCTTCGGTGACGAGCAGTTCAGCGAGGTCGCCGACATCATCGCCACCGCGCTCGCGGCAGGGCCTGACGCCGACGTGTCTGCGCTGCGTGGCCGGGTCTCTCGCCTGGCACTCGACTTCCCGCTGTACGACGGGCTCGAGGAGTGGGGGCTGATGAGCCGGGTCTGACCTGGACATCTGGCCAGCTTCGAGATGTCGGGGCGGTTTGAAATCGCCGCCTACGCATCCGTATCCTTGGCGCGGTGAACGTACTGAGCGAAGACGAACTGATCATCGCGCTGGAGAAGGCCCTCCCCGAGGTGGCCGAGGATCACCAGCTCGCGTCTGCCGTGTGGAATCCGCACGAGTACGTGCCGTGGGACGACGGCCGGAACTTCGCCTTCATGGGCGGCGACGACTGGGACCCCTCGCAGCAGACGCTGTCCGACGAGACAGCGGCCGCGCTGCTCGCGTTGCTCCTGACCAAGGACAACCTGCCGTCGTATCACCGCATCCTGGCCAAGTACTTCCCGGCCTTCTCCGACTGGCGTCAGCTCGTCGGCGTGTGGACCGCCGAGGACAACCGCCACGCCGTGGTCCTGCGCGACTACCTCGTTGTCCGCCGCGCGATTGATCCGGTCGACGCCGAGGAGCGTCGTCGAGTCCACGTCACCGCCGGTTACCGGCAGAACGAGGCGCAGGTCGACGAACTCAAGCCGCTCGACGTGCTGGCACTCATGGCCGTGCACGAGGCGCAGAGCGTGAAGTTCATCGAGAAGATGCAGGCGTCGGTCGCCGACGACATCCTCGCGCAGATCCTGCACAAGGTGGCGGGCGACGACGAGGTGTCGTCGCGCACCTTCGTCAACCTGCTCGGCGCGGGACTCGTCGCCGACCAGGACACGGCCGTGATCGCGCTCGACAAGGCGCTCGCACGCGGACTCGACGAACCGATCGGATTCGACGTCGTCGACTTCGACGAGCAGCGCGCACTGATCGCCGACTACCAGGGCGAGGCCACGATCGATGCAATCGCGGCGTCGATCGTCGATCAGTTGAAGCTCGAAAGTGTCGACGGGCTGAACGACGAGGCAGCCGCGGCCAAGGCCAGGATTCTCGCTCGCGCCGGTCGCTGACCGACACATTTTCCCTGCTGACGGACGTATCGTCCCCGCGGCATCGCTTCTGCGCGTCGTGGTTCGACGATACGTCCGTTTACGCATATTTCACGTAGACACACCCGTTTACGACGCGCCGGAACGTCGTCATCCGCGTACGTTGACCAGTGACGGGCCGCGGGGAAGCGGTTCGTCCGGGAGGTTCACATCGTGGGTTGCACCAGCAGCACGAGGGGGCCGGCCCCGGTCCTCGTCCATCTCGGCTGACGCCGGGTAAAAGGACAAGAACCAGCCGGTCATCGAAGAACTGGTTTGTGCGGGTGCCGCACAAACGTAGGAGCCCACGTGACCACACGCACCTACGTCCTCGACACCTCCGTGCTGCTCTCAGATCCCTGGGCAGTCACACGATTCGCTGAACACCACGTCATCTTGCCGTTGGTTGTCATCAGCGAACTCGAGGGCAAACGTCACCACCACGAGCTTGGATGGTTTGCACGTGAGGCATTGAGATTGCTCGACGACCTGCGGCTCGAGCACGGCCGACTCGACGTCCCGCTGCCGATCGGCGACGAGGGCGGCACCCTGCAGGTCGAGCTCAACCACACCGATCCCGCGGTGTTGCCCGCCGGATTCCGCACCGACAGCAACGACTCCCGCATCCTCGCGTGCGCACTCAACCTGCGCGCCGAGGGCAAAGACGTCACGCTGGTGTCCAAGGACACGCCGCTGCGCGTCAAGGCGGGTGCCGTCGGACTCGACGCCGACGAGTACCACGCACAGGACGTCGTCGTCTCCGGATGGTCGGGCATGGCGGAGCTCAACGTCGACCAGCCCGTCATCGACACGCTGTTCTCCGACGGGGTCGTTGATCTCGACGCTGCACGAGAACTGCCCTGCCACACGGGAGTTCGGTTGTTGGGCCACGGCTCGTCGAGTGCCCTGGGCCGGGTCAACGAGGCCAAGCAGGTCCAGCTGGTCCGGGGCGACCGTGAGGCATTCGGGCTGCACGGGCGTTCGGCTGAGCAGCGGGTCGCACTCGACCTGCTCCTCGACGACAGCGTCGGCATCGTGTCCCTCGGCGGCAAGGCGGGCACCGGAAAGTCGGCGCTCGCGCTGTGCGCCGGCCTCGAAGCCGTGCTCGAACGTCGGACGCAGCGCAAGGTCGTCGTCTTCCGTCCGCTGTACGCGGTCGGCGGCCAGCAGCTCGGTTACCTGCCCGGCGGCGAGGCCGAGAAGATGGGGCCGTGGGCGCAGGCGGTGTTCGACACGCTCGAAGGCCTCGCGTCGCCCGAGGTTATCGAAGAGGTGCTGAGCCGCGGAATGCTGGAAGTGTTGCCGCTCACGCACATTCGCGGTCGGTCACTGCACGACTCGTTCGTGATCGTCGACGAGGCGCAGTCCTTGGAGCGCAACGTACTGCTGACGGTGCTGTCCCGACTCGGCACAGGCTCGCGGGTGGTGCTCACCCACGACGTCGCGCAGCGCGACAACCTCCGCGTCGGACGCCACGACGGCGTCGCGGCGGTCATCGAGAAGCTCAAGGGGCACCCGCTGTTCGCGCACGTGACCCTGACGCGCAGCGAGCGCTCGCCGATCGCCGCGCTCGTCACCGACATGCTCGAGGAGTTCGCCCCGGGCGCGACGTACTGACCGCGGGGTGGTCTCGACAGGCTCGACCAGCGGGGAATCCGCTGGTCGAGCAGCCGCGAGGGACGAGCGGCGTGTCGAGACCACTTGCGCGCGGCCGGGATTCGAGCGGTGTGGGGTGGTCTCGACAAGCTCGACCAGCGGTGAGGGCTCGACCAGCGGTGAGGGCTCGGCCTGCGGGAAAGGCTCGATGAGCTCAGTTCCGGATTGAGCTGCGCGCATCATCCGCTGGTCGAGCAGCCGCGAGGGACGAGCGGCGTGTCGAGACCACTTGCGCGCGCCCGGGATTCGAGCGGTGCGAGGTGGTCTCGACAAGCTCGACCAGCGGTGAGGGCTCGACCAGCGGCGGGGTGGTCTCGACAAGCTCGACCAGCGGGGAAGCTCGACCAGCGGTTGGAGTTCGACCAGCGGGGAGGGCTCGACCAGCGGGAAAGGCGAGACCACCTACGCCCGCCCGGAGATCCGATCCGCCACGCGGGCAATGACATTCGACTTCGACGACGTCGAGGCCAGCTCTCGGCGGTCCGCGGCGCGGTAGGCGCCGTACATCGACGCGACCCCCAGCCAGCGCAGGGGTTCGGGCTCCCACTTCTTCGCGTGGTGCGCGACCCACGGCAGGTCGGTGAGTTCTGTCCGCTGCCCGACGACCAGGTCGCGCAGCGTGCGGGCGGCGACATTCGTCGTCGTGAGTCCCGACCCCACGTAGCCGGACGCCGAGCCGATACCCGTCGTCGGGTCGAAGTCGATCGACGCCGACCAGTCGCGGCTCACCCCGAGCACGCCGCACCACGCGTGTGCGATCTCGACGTCGACCGTCGCGGGGAAGAGCTCGTGCAGGGCGTCGACCAGTGACTGCGCGGTGCGCTCCTGGGTTTCGCCGTCGTGGTCGATCCCGGAGCCGTACCGGTAGGGGACGCCGCGTCCGCCGAGCGCGATCCGACCGTCGGCGGTGCGTTGCGAATAGGTGTAGGCATGTGCCGTCTCGCCGAGCAATTCGGCTCCACCCCAACCGATCTCGTCCCACATCGCGTCGGGTAGCACCTCGGTCACGATCATCGACGAGTTGAGGGGGAGCAGTGTGCGGCGTCGACCGGGCATGGTCGCGGTGAAGCCTTCGAGGCAGACCAGGATGGTCTCGGCACGAACGGTCCCGCGGTTGGTGCGGACCGATCGCGGACGGATCTCGATGGCGGCGGTGTCCTCGTGAATCGTCACACCTCGACGCTCGACGGCGTCGGCAACGCCGCGCGTGAGCTTCATCGGATTCACGCGTGCGCACTGTGGTGAGAACATCGCAGCCTGTGCACCACGGATCGAGAGTCGCTCCGCGAGGGCGGCGGCGTCGAGGTACTCCCAGTCGGTCGCATCGAGGTGATGTTCGGCATCGAGTTCGTCGCGCAGTCGCGATTCCTGCGCCGGGCACCGCGCGATGTGCAGCACGCCCGACTTCACGGCGTCGCAGTCGATGTGTTCGGCGGCGACGCGGGCGAGTACCTCGTCGACGCCCGCGCGCATGGTGGCGGTGAGTCGACGATTCGCCTCGAGGCCGTCGCGACCGCGCGACGCGGCGATGTCGGCGTAGTGCGACCGGTTGCCCGGAACCTCCGCCGACAACCAGCCCCCGTTGCGACCCGAGGCGCCGAAGCCGCAGAACTCCTTCTCGAGCACCGCGATGCGGGCGTCCGGAAGCGCCTCGCGCAGGTAGTACGCCGACCAGAGGCCGGTGAGTCCGCCGCCCACGATGGCGATGTCGACGTCGAGGTCTCCGCCAAGGGGCGAACGACGCCGGACGGGATCGATTGTCGAATACCAGAACGAGACATCTCCATTGCGCATGCCACAGACCGTAAGCCACCAAATGTTGCGAGCAGATTAAGAAGCATCCGTTCAGATGGTGAAAACCTGCGGAATCAGTGACGATTCTCCGCAAGTACATCGAATTTCGGTAGTCGATCCACCGCTTGGGGGAGCTTGTCGCAGTCGTCGGTCGTGAGGCCGTCGGCCCCGGCTGCCGGCACGGAAGGATCGCAACGCTCGTGGCAGTACCGCTTCCGGACACCGTTTTCCATTCGGGTCCGGTCTTCGACGGGCATCGACTTCACGACGGCATGGCGGTCGGCGTTCGCTCGGGGCGAGTGGTCGCGGTTGGCGCCGTCGAGCGTGTCGTGGCTCAGATCCCGTGGGCCGAGCGCGTCGACCTGAATGGACGGCTCCTGCACCCGGGATTCACCGATGCTCACATCCATGCGCTGTCAGCGGGCGTGGATCGCAACGCGTGCGACCTCACCGACGCCGAGGACGCCTCGCAGACCCTCGACGCGATCGCCGCGTACGCACGCGCCACCGACCGGGAGTGGATTGTCGGCTCGGGCTGGACGATGAGTCACTTCAATCGTGGCTGCCCCACCGCGACCGCCCTCGACGCCGTCGTCGCCGACCGACCTGCGTTCCTGCTCAATCGCGATCACCACGACGCCTGGGTCAACACGCGAGCCCTCGAACTCGCAGGAATCGACGCCACGACGCCGGACCCGTCGGACGGGCGCATCGAGCGAGCAGCGGACGGATCACCCACCGGGACGTTGCACGAGGGCGCGATGGACCTCGTCTCCCGGCTCGTGCCGCAGCCCGACGTCGACGAGCAGTACGCGGGCCTGCTCACCGCCCAGGAGTACCTCCACTCGCTCGGCATCACAGGGTGGCAGGAGGCCATCGTCGGCGAGTACCCCGGCATGGCCGACCTCGACTCGGTGTACACCGCCGCAGAGGAGTCGGGTGACCTCACCGCGGACGTCGTCGGTGCGTCGTGGCTGCCGAGAGACCTCGACCGCTGGGCCATCGACGACGTCGTCACGGGCTTCGCCACACGTCGGGCGAGCACCGCCGGTCGACGCTGGAGCATGCACTCGGTGAAGATCATGGTCGACGGTGTCGTGGAGAACCGCACCGCCGCGATGTCGGAGCCCTACTGTCACGACTGCGCGTGCGCGCCCGCCGACACCGGGCTGACCTACTTCGACCAGAAGGTGCTGACCGAAGCGGTCATCGCGTGCGATGCCGCTGGGCTCGACATCCACTTCCACGCGATCGGCGACGCCGCCGTCACCGCGGCGCTCGATGCTGTCGAGTCCGCGCGGGTCGCGAATGGCCTCACAGCCGGCCGACACCACATCGCCCATCTGCAGTTGGTTCGCCCTGAAGACCTGGGCCGCTTTGTTCAACTCGGCGTGACCGTCAACATGCAGGCGCTCTGGGCGTGCAACGACGACTCGATGGTGACGTTGGTGCGGGCCGCGATCGGCGACGAGCGTTATCAGTGGCACTACCCGTTCGGGTCGCTCGCACGGTCGGGTGCATCACTCGCGATGGGCAGTGACTGGGCGGTGAGCACCCCCGATCCCTGGGCCGCGATCTCGGTTGCGGTCAACCGCATCCCACCCGGAGAGGACGTCGAACCGCTTCTCCCCGCAGAGGCGCTCGACCTGACCACGGCTCTCGCCGCGTACACCAGCGGGTCGGCGCACCTGAACAGGCGGGGCCAGGTCGGGACGATTCGACCGGGAACACGCGCAGACCTGGTCATCGCTGACCGTAATCCCTTTGCAGGGCAACAAGATTCGCTTTGGCGCACCAGAGCCGACCTGACCGTCGCCGACGGTGAGATCGTTTATGAGAGGACCAACCCATGACCGCAGTCGAAGCCACGAAGCAGACGGAGGTGAGTGCCGCGCAAAGCGGCGCCATCTCGATGCACGGCGTGACCAAGATCTACGACAACGGCCACGTCGCGGTGACCGACATCGATCTCGACGTCGCCGCAGGCGAATTCGTCTCACTCCTCGGGCCTTCCGGCTGCGGCAAGACGACGCTGCTGCGCATGCTCGCGGGCTTCGAGCGTCCGACGAAGGGCGAGATCACGCTCGACGGCGCGTCGATCGTCAACGTTCCGCCGGAGCGTCGACCCGTGAATACGGTGTTCCAGTCCTACGCGCTGTTCCCGCACATGTCCGTCGCGCAAAACGTCGGATTCGGTCTGCGGCAACGCAAAGTCGCGAAGAAGGAGATCGGCCAGCGCGTCGCAGAAGCCCTCGAACTGGTGCAGATGACGCGGTTCGCCGACCGTAAGCCCGCCATGCTGTCGGGTGGGCAGCAGCAGCGCGTCGCGCTCGCACGAGCGCTCGCCAACCGGCCCGACGTCCTGCTGCTCGACGAGCCGATGAGTGCACTCGACCGCAAGCTTCGCGAGGAGATGCAGATCGAACTCAAACTGCTGCAAAAGGATCTGGGCACCACCTTCGTGTTCGTGACGCACGACCAGGAGGAGGCGTTGTCGATGAGCGACCGCATCGTCGTCATGAGCGAGGGGCGCGTCGCGCAGGTCGGTGACGGCAAGGACATCTATGCCAAGCCGGTCAACCGCTTCGTCGCCGATTTCGTCGGCAAGCAGACGTTCTTCGACGTCACCGGCGCGCTGAAAGACGGGCGACTGCCCACCACCGACGGACCCTTCGCCGTCGCAGACGATCTCGACGGTCTCAGTGGCGATCTCGTCGTCGCGATCCGTCCGGAGGCGATCTGGTTCGCCGAGGGACAGGCCGATATCGACGCCGCGGACAACGTCGTCTCCGGGACTGCGGCAGGCGTCTCGTTCCTCGGCGACTCCACCCAGGTCGTCGTCACCACCGACGCGGATACCGAGGTGCTGGTGCGTGGCGCAACCCGCAACTTCCCCGATCTTTCTGAGGGCCAGCGCGTCACATGCACGTTCTCGCAGGCGGATACGCGGGTGTTCACCAAATGAGAACTCAGCACGACATGGACACCGAGTCGACGACGGTGCGCGCGCTCGTTCCCAGGGCAGCGGTCTCGCGCATCACCCGACGCAGCTTTTTGGCCGGAATCGGCGTCACGGTCGCGGGTCTCGCGGTGACGGCGTGCGGTGGCGACAAGACCATCGCACCGTCGAAACCTCTCTCGGACGACGTCGAGGGTCAGCTGAACTACTACAGTTGGGGCGACTACGAGGACCCCGCCGATCTCGACGCCTACCGCGACAAGTTCGGGGTGCGCCTGCAGGTCGACGCCTTCGGCTCCAACGAAGAGATGATCGCGAAACTCGCTGCGGCACGCGGAACCTCGGGTTACGACGTCATCGTGCCGACCGGGGTCTACATCCCGCAGATGGTTGCGCACGGACTCCTCGACGAACTCGACCATTCGCGCATCCCCAATCTCGCGAATCTCGAAGAGCGGTTCTTCAATCCGCCGTGGAATCCACAGTCTCGCCACGCCGCCTGTAAGAACTGGGGCACAACGGGTTTCATGTATCTGAAGTCGCTGACCGACAAGACGCCGACGTCGTGGGCCGACTTCATCAGTCTCGCGCGGGGGCCTGCCAAAGGCAAGGTGAGCGTGGTCGAAGACCCGTGGGAGGTCGTCTCGATCGCGATGGGCGCGATGAACATCGACCCCAACACCACCGATGCCAAAAGCCTGTCGGCCGCGCGCAACATCTTGGTCAACCAACTCGCCCCGACCATCCAGGGCTACAACTCGTCGATCACGTCCATCGTGTCCGGCGGTTCGTACAGCCTGCTGCAGGCATGGAACGGCGACGCCCGGCTGACGCTGATGAACGAAAGTGACCCCGATAGGTGGGGATTCGTCTATCCGCTGCCGACGGCGAATCTCTTCACGGACAACTTCGCGATCGTGCGGGGCACCCAACATCCGGGGGCCGCGTACGCGTTCATCAACCACATGCTCGACCCCGAGGTGTCGTTCCGCGAACTCCAGTACATCGGATATCAGACGGGTGTGAAGGGCATGGCCGAGAAGGGTAAGGCAGCAGATCTGCCCTACCCGGAACTGCTGTTCCCCTCGGACGAGATCGTCGACCGGCTGGTCGTCGCGACCGTCGACTCCGCCACCCAGGAACGCACCGAGATCCTCAATCAGATGCAGGCGAGGAGTGCCCGATGACCACCGACATCCTGACGCCTTCACAGACCGGAAACCACCAACCCGAACCCGCTTCGGATACTCCCAAACCGCCACTGCGGCAACGACTCTTCGGCGCCGGAGGGCTGACCTTTCCCGCATGGGCGTATCTGGTCTTCTTCTTCGTCATCCCACTCGCGCTCGTCGTCTGGTACAGCTTCGGTTACAAGCCTGACCAGTTCACCACGTACGCGACCGACCGGCTGTCCCTCGACAACTACGGCGAGGCGTTCGGCGCGGACTATCGCTCGACCTTCACCAACACGCTGCAGATCGCGATCGTCGGAGTTGTGCTCACCCTGCTGATCGGCATTCCCTTCGCGTATTGGCTTGCGGTGAAGAGCAATCCGCGACGTCGACCGTTGTATCTCGCGTTGATCATCGTGCCTTTCTTCACCAACTTCCTCGTCCGAACGATCGGCTGGCAGATCACCCTCGCGCCGTCGGGTTGGTTGTCGAGCGCGATGCAGAGCGCGGGATTCGGCGAACTCGGCATCCTCTACACGCGTGCCGCCGTCCAGATCGGCGTCGTCTACAACTACCTGCCGCTGATGATCTTCCCGCTCTACGTCGCGATGGACCGGGCCGGACTCTCGCTCCGGGAGGCCAGCCGTGACCTGGGCGCCAACCGATGGACGACGTTCTTCCGGATCACATTGCCACTCGCGGCACCCGGTATCGCGTCGGGCGTGCTCCTGGTGTTCATCCCGCTGATGGGCGACTACGTGACGCCGTCGGTGCTCGGTGGGGCGAAGGGCACCATGGCGGGCCAGATGATCGCCGCGCAGTTCGAGACCGCGCAGAACTGGGCATTGGGTTCGGCGATGACGGTGTCGCTGATGCTCGTCGTGCTCATCTGTGTGGTGATCGCGGGCGTGGTGGTGCGAGCCGTCGTCACACTGCTCGACAGGCGCGTATTCAACGTGCCCGAGGTGGATACGGCAGGGGAGAAGCCGGGCCCGTTGGCGCCGTTGACGATGAAACCCATGCGGACCCAGCGAGATTGGTACACCTTCGCGATCAAGGCGTGGGCGGTGATCGTCTATCTGTTCCTGTTCCTTCCGATCGCGGTGATCGTGGTCTATTCGTTCAACACCGGCCGTCTGCTGCAACAGTTCGAATCGTTCGGCTTCACCGCGTACTCCGACGCCGTCACCAACGACACCATCGTGCGTTCGGTGCAGGTGTCGCTGGAGGTCGGCGTGCTCTCCGCACTGCTGGCAACGGTGCTCGGTGGGTTCGCCGGTATCGGAATCGGCATCTCGCGTCGGCCGCGATGGTGGTCGATCGGCCTCTTGGGGTTGCTCACCGTCACGCTCGTCACCCCCGATATCGCCGACGCCGTCGCCTTCCTGCCGTGGTACGTCACGCTCGGCGTCGACGGTGGCCTGAGCCCGTTCAACAACGGTCTCTTCCGACTCGTGATCTCGCATGCGGTGGTGTCGATGGTCGTGGTGACGTTCATCGTCCGGGCGCGAGTCGCGTCGCTCGATCCCGCGCTCGAGGAGGCTGCCGCCGATCTCTATGCACCGCCACTCGAGCGACTGCGCCACGTGATCCTGCCGGCGGCCATGCCGGGCATCATCGCGGGCATGCTGCTGGCGTTCACCTTCAGCCTCGACGACGTGGTGATCTCGACCTTCGTGCAGCAACCGGGGTACACGCCGTGGCCGGTCTACGTGTTCTCCAACGTGCGTGTCGCGCTGCGCCCGGAGGTCGCGGCGATGTCGACGCTGATGTTGGCGCTCACGCTGGCAGTACTCGCGATCTCCGCGGTGATCCTGCGTCGCAGCGGCGAGGACTCGAGTTCGATGGTGAAGATGCTGGGCTGACCGGGTCTGGGGGAACCTCGACCGAATCGAAAAAAGATCCACACCGTACTTGAACCTGAAATTGGGTTCAAGTACGGTTTCGTCTATGAACATCGACGGAAATGTTGCGATCGTCACAGGCGCGGCTGGCGGTATCGGTGCCGCCATCACGCGTGCGCTCATCGCGGGTGGGGCTCGGGTCGTTGCCACCGACCTCGACGACGACGCGCTCAAGCGCGCAGCGGCCGAGATTGATCCGAGTGGCGAGAACGTGGCGACGCTGGCCGGGGATGCGGGCTCGTCGACGCACATCGATGCGACCATCGCGCTCGCGGAGAGCCGGTTCGGTGCTGTGGACATCTACGTCGCGAACGCGGGCATCGGAGGTCGGCCGGGACTGTCGGCGTCGGATGCCGACTGGGACGTGGCGCTCAACGTCAACCTGCTCGCACATGTTCGTGCGGCGCGTCGCCTCGTTCCCGAATGGGTCGAACGCGGCAACGGCTACTTCATCTCGACGGCGTCGGCGGCAGGCCTGCTGACCCAGCTCGGGTCGGCCATCTACTCCACCACGAAACACGCCGCCGTCGCCTTCTCCGAATGGCTCAACGTCACCTACGGCGATGACGGCGTCAAGGTGAGCTGTCTGTGCCCGATGGGCGTCGACACCGCGCTGCTCCGTCCGCCGACGTCGCCGGACAACAGTGACGAAATGCTGATGCAGGCCGCCGTCGAGACCGCAGGCCGGGTGCTCACGCCCTCCGAGGTGGCCGAGGTGGTACTCGCAGCGATCGCCGACGACCATTTCCTGATCCTGCCGCACCCCGAAGTACTCGACATGTACCGCAACAAGGGTGCCGACTACGACCGCTGGTTGCGCGGGATGCGTCGGTACCAGAACACGCTCCGCGATCAGCTCACCAACGCGTGACACACCTGTTCTTCCGAAAGCCTTACACCACAAGGAGAATTTCATGAGTCTGTACGAGATATCGCCGCGCGCAGCGGAATACCGCCAGCGCCTGCTCGACTTCATGGACCAGTACATCTACCCCAACGAGGCCGTGTACGAGCAGCAGATGCGCGAGCTCGACAATCCGCACGCCAACCCGCAGATCCTCGATCAGCTCAAGGAGAAGGCACGGGCAGAGGGACTGTGGAACCTCTTCCACCCGCACAAGGAGTGGGGACCGGGCCTGAGCAACCTCGAGTACGCGCCGCTCGCCGAGATCATGGGTCGCGTCGTCTGGTCGTCGGAGGTGTTCAACTGCAACGCTCCTGACACGGGCAACATGGAGGTGCTCACGCTCTTCGGCACCGACGAGCACAAGGAGCGCTACCTCAAGCCGCTGCTCAATGGTGAGATCTCGTCGGCCTTCGCCATGACGGAGCCCGCAGTCGCGAGTTCGGACGCCACCAATATCGAGCTCTCGATGGTCCGCGACGGCGACGAGTACGTGCTCAACGGGCGTAAGTGGTTCGCGTCCAACGCGGTTCGCCCCGACTGCAAGGTGCTCATCGTGATGGGCAAGACCGATCCGACCGCGCCGACGCACAAGCAGCAGTCGATGATGGTCGTACCCACCGACGCGCCGGGCGTCACCATCGTGCGCAACCTTCCCGTCTTCGGATATGTCGATCGCGAGAGCCACGGAGAACTTGTCTTCGACAACGTCCGCGTGCCCGCGGCCGACGTACTCAAGGGCGAGGGCGAAGGCTTCGCCATCGCACAGGCTCGCCTGGGACCCGGCCGCATCCACCACTGCATGCGGACCATCGGAATGGCCGAGCGCGCACTGGAATTGATGTGTGCGCGTGCCGCGTCCCGAGTGACCTATGGTGAGCCGCTCGCCGATCGCGCGAACATCCAGGACTGGATCGCGGAGTCGCGCATCGACATCGAGATGGTGCGTCTGCTCACCCTGAAGGCCGCCGACATGATGGACACCGTCGGAAACAAGGCCGCCGCCACCGAGATCGCGGCGATCAAGGTCGCCGCGCCCAACGTCGCGCTCAAGATCATCGACCGTGCGATCCAGGTGTACGGCGGCGCGGGCGTGACCGACGACTTCCCCCTCGCCATGGCCTACGCACACATTCGGACACTGCGACTCGCCGACGGTCCCGACGAGGTGCACAAGCGCTCGATCGCGCGTCGCGAACTGCGCCCGTACCGCACCGGACCGGTTCCGGAAACCGTTGCAGGCGTTTCGGATCAGGCTCTGGCCGCGCGGTGGTGAGTGCATCGGTGACTGATCTCGCCATCCCCGACGTCGACACCGATGCTTTGCTCACGTGGTTGTCGGACAACGGTATCGGCCTCGACGGCCAGGTCACGGCGACGAGAATCGGTGGCGGACAGTCGAACCTGACGTATCTGCTCTCCGACGGATCGGGTCGGCGCTATGTCCTGCGCCGACCTCCCGTCGGGCACCTGCTCGCGTCGGCTCACGATGTGGCGCGCGAGGCGCGCATTCTGTCGGCGCTCGCACCGACGGATGTGCCCGTACCCGAGGTGTACGGCGTGTGCACCGACGAAGCGGTGGCTCCGGTGCCGCTCGTCGTCATGGACTTCGTCGACGGCATCTCGTTGGAGAAGAAGGAGAATGCGGAGCTTCTTCCCCTGCCCGCACGCCGCAACGTCGGGACGTCGATGATGGAGACGCTCGCGCACATCCACGCCGTCGATCTCGATGCGACCGGTCTCACCGATCTCGCCAGCCACAAGCCGTACGCGCAACGCCAACTCAAGCGGTGGGCCGCGCAGTGGGAGAACTCGAAGACCCGAGAGATCCCCGAGGTGGATTCGCTGACCCGCAGGCTCGCCGAGAACGTCCCGGAGCAGCACGAGACGTCGCTGGTGCACGGCGACTTCCACATCCGCAACGTGATGGTCGACCCGACGACCGGCGACGTGCAGGCTGCTCTCGACTGGGAGCTGTCGACGCTCGGCGATCCGCTCGCCGACATCGGCAGCACCCTGGCGTACTGGCCCGAGGTGGGGGAGGAGATCCCCGGACGATTCAGCGCAGAGACCATGGAGGGTTTCCCGACCCCGGCCGACGTGGCAGCCGACTACCTCCGGATCACCGGGCGGGACCCGGAAGCGCTCAAGTACTGGCGGACGCTGGGGTTGTGGAAGGTCGCCATCATCATCGAGGGAGTCGTGCGTCGAATTCAGGACGACCCGACCAACCGCGCCGTCGTCGGAGCCCCTACCGCAGAGTTGGTCAACCGCTTCGTGGACAAGGCGAGCGCGATGGCCGACGAGGCAGGATTGGCGTGACCGGATACCGTTGATCGATCGAACTGCCCGGCCGGCAGCGACGTGAGGCCCGAGATTGCCGAGGAGACCCAGATGAGTACCGAAACCGACGACACCGCCGCGCATGACACCGCGCTCGAGGTGCCGTCGGTTTCGGCTGCCCCGAGCGCGGTTCGCAAACCCCTGACCGCTCGCGGAGAGAGAACGCGGGCGGCTCTGGTGTCTGCGGCGCGCACGGTCTTCGAGCGCGACGGATTCGCCGACTCACGGCTCACCGACATCACCACTGAGGCCCAGTGCTCGATCGGGTCGTTCTACACCTACTTCGACAGCAAGGAAGAGATCCTCGACGCCGTGTTGGCCGAGGCGCATCAGGACATGCTGCATCCGGGCTTCCCGCACGTGGAGCCGGGTTCTGACGACGATCCCACCGAGATCCTCGCCGCAGCCAACCGGGCCTATTTCGAGGCGTATCGGCGTAACGCCGGCCTGCGTCTCGTGCTCGAGCAGGTGTCGTCGACGATGGCGGAGTTCCGTGAGAAGCGGCGCCAGCGCAGCCACGTGTTCGTCGAACGCAATGCGCGCCACATCCAGGAATTGCAGGAACGAGGCATCGCCGATCCAGAACTCGATGCGACGGCAGCGGCCGCGGCGTTGTCGGGCATGGTGTCGCGGATGGCCTACCAGGCGTTCATCGTCGGTGGCGAGCCGCATGACGTCGACGCGATGGTCGACACCGCCACCCGCCTGTGGGTCAACGCGATCGGCCTTCGCCGTCCGGGTTCGGCGTCGCGCGCCTGATCACCCGGACGGCACTCTCGCACGGGTCCGCAGCCTCGGATGAGGTTCCCGACCGCAACCTCATCGAGGCTGCCGTATACCAGTACCCGTCGAGCTGAGTTCGCGCAGCGAGTCACGGTCGATCGCGCGCTTGAGGATCTTTCCGGTCGCGCCCTTCGGCAGCGCGTCGACGACGTGGACGATCCGCGGAACCTTGTAGGCGCTGAGTCGTTCTTTCGCCCAGCCGCGTAGCGAATCGGTGTCGAGCACGGCGTCCGGCCGCAACGCGATGACCGCGGCGATCTCCTCGCCATAGTGGGCGTCGGGCACTCCGATGACGGCGACCTCGACGATGTCGGGGTGGGTGTAGAGCACCTCTTCGACTTCTCTCGGGTAGACGTTGTAGCCGCCGCGGATGATGAGATCCTTTGCGCGGTCGATGATCCGGAGGTCACCGTCGGCGTCCATCGCGCCGATGTCGCCCGTGCGCAGCCACCCGTCGACGAGCTCGGATGCGGTGGCCTCGGGGCGGTTCCAATAGCCCGTCATCACCGTCGGTCCTTTGAGGAAGATCTCACCGACCTCGTCGGCGGCGAGTGGTGTGCCGTCGGGATCGCGGATCTCGATGGTGAAGCCCGGCAACGCCGGTCCGACTGTTCCGACCTTCGGTTCGCCGTTGAGGTCGCGGAAGGTCGCGGTGCCCGCGGTCTCGGTGAGGCCGTAGCCTTCGAGGATCGCGCAGCCGAACTTGTCGGCGAACGCACGAATGACCTCACCCGGCATCGACGCTCCGCCCGAGCATGCCAGTCGCAGGTCGACGAAATCGTCTGACGAGTATCCGGACGCGTTCTGCAACATCGCATTCCACATCGTCGGCACGCCACAGGCGATGGTGACATGCTCGTCGCGGATGCGGTTCATGAACTCCACGGGCGCGAAGGGTGACAGCAGCGACAGGCTGCCGCCCCAGGTGAGTGAGTTGTGCATCACGACGACCTGGCCGAAGCAGTGGAACAGGGGAAGTGCTGTGGCCCAACGCTCTTCGTCGCCGAGCCGCAGTGCCGGGCGGAACGCGATCGGCGCAGCGTTGACGTTGGCGATGCTCAACTGGGCGCCCTTGGGCTTTCCGGTGGTTCCGGAGGTGTACAGGATGACCGCGGTGTCGTGCTCGTCGCGCTCGACGTACGAATCGACCGACGGCGCGTCTGCGGCCGGATCATCCTCGAACGGCTTCAGTTCGACGAACGGAAGGCCACGGTTCGTCGCGACCAGATCGGCCGCCGCTGCCGACTCGTGCCATGCGACGATCAACGAGGTCCCGGAATCGTCGACCACGTAGTCGATCTCGTGGGTGGTCGACATCGTGTTGACCGTGATGATGGTTGCGCCGATCGTATGGAGTCCGTAGTAGGCGATGACGAACTCGGGAATCGACGGCGCAACAAGCAGTACGCGGTCACCGGGAGAGACTCCCAAGGCCGCGAAACGCGCTGCGCTGCGGGTGATTCGAGCACGCAGGTCGCCGTAACGCAGGATGCGGTCGCCGCTGCGTACCGCGATGCGGTCGGGGTAGGTGTCGGCACCCTTCCACAGGGCGGCTACGGGGTTGGCCATGAGAATTCCTTATGACAGAAGGGTTGTGGAGCTGCATGCGCCCGGGGCGGTAGTCGCCCCGGGCGCATGGTGGTCACTCGAAGTAGCGGCGCGGGACGTCGACGAGCATGGTGGTGATGTCGGCGTCGCTCACACCCCGTTCACGCAGGGCGGGCAGCACGTCCTCGCTGATGTGGCGGTAGTTCCAGTTCGGGACCGCCTGCTTCTTGGCCTCGGGATCGAACCAGTCGATGAAGCACGACGCATCGTGGGCAAGTCCCATCCGATCGGCGTAACCGCGTTTGGCCAGTTCGACGATGGTGTTGATGCGGTCGTCGAAGGGCAGCAGGACGTCGAGTCCAAAGCGATCCATGCCCAGGATCGATCCCTCGTCGGCAAGCTTCATGAGGTAGTCGAGGTCGGTCGAGTCGCCGGAATGTCCGATGACGACCTTGCTCAGGTCGACGCCCTCCTCGCGCAGAACACGCTGCGCGACAAGGCCCGAGCCGGTGTGCGGGTTGGTGTGCACGGTGATCGGTGCACCGGTCTGAACGTGTGCCTGGCCGACGGCCCGCATCACGCGTTCGACGCCGGGCGTCAGGCCCTGCTCTTCGATGGCGCACTTGAGGAACGAGGCCTGCACGTCGGTGTCGGCGATGCCCTTGGTGAGGTCGCGGACGAAGAGGTTCACCAGCGGCTCGTCGACGTCGAAGAGCAGTCCCGGGCCGGTGTAGTGGAACTGGAAGGGAATGTCGTTGTAGGTGTAGAGGCCCGTCGCCACCACGATGTTCAGGTCGACCTGGTCGGCGATCTTCTTGATCCGGGGGATGTAGCGGCCCAGGCCGAGCACCGTCGGGTCGAAGATGGTGTCGATTCCAAGCCCCTTGAGCTCGCGCAGATCGCGCACGGCGTCGGCGATCTTGCGATCCTCGTCCCAGTCGTCCTGGTAGTTCTCCCGGTACTCCTCGCCGAGGACGAAGATGTGCTCGTGGATGAGAGTCGGGCCCAGGTCGCCCGAGTCCACGGGGCCCGTGACGGTGTTGACAGTGCTCATCTGATGTCCCTTCGAAGTGTGTGAGCAGTCGCCGACGGTGGTCGGTGTGCGCTGCATCACCAAAAGACAATAGATGAGGCTGAGTTCATGTTCAAGTAGCAGTTTTCACTGCTCTGTCATCCGATCAGTGCAGCACCGTGATGCCCCTGAGACTCACGCCCTGATGCCATTTGCCACACTTGAGTGGTGCAGAAGTTACTGGTGAGGCGAATGAGACTGTTGGGACTTGTAGCGATTGCGGTGATGGCTGCAATCGTTGCCGGTGCCGGCCAGGCATTGGCCGCGCCGGGAACCTCGACAACTCCGACATCGCCCGCTCCCACATCACCCACGACACCCCACACGGGAACGCCGACGTTGCCCTCTGTCGGTATCCCGCAGGTCGACGGAATCCTCGACACTCTCGCGGGTAACGGATCGTCGAAGCCGGGTACCACGGCGTCGGACACCGGCCAGATGATCGTGGTCACGGCACCCAAGGCGTCCGACCCCACCGCGACGCTCACCGCGTTCGAGAAGGGTGCGGACAAGTCGTGGAAGCCCGTGTTCGGGCCGACCAAGGCGTTCCTGGGTTCGCTGGGAATGGGGGAGCCCAAGGACAACGTCTATCGCACGCCCGAGGGCACCTTCGCGCTGGACCAGGCGTTCGGTAGGCAGGCCAACCCCGGCACCAAGATGCCGTACTTCCAGGCGACGCGTCAGGACTGGTGGGACTCCAACATGAAGTCCCCGACCTACAACACCCACGTCCGCCAGGCGAACAGCCCCGGCGGTGACAGCGAGAACCTCTACGACGCAGGTCCGGTGTACGACTACGCGGTCAACATCGCACACAACCCGCAGCGCACCCCCGGCAAGGCGTCGGCGATGTTCCTCCACGTCACCAACGGCGAGCCGACGCAGGGCTGCGTTGCCATCGATCGCGACGTGATGCGCAAGATCCTCGCGTGGCTCGACCCCGCCAAGCACCCCAAGATCACCATCGGCGTCAACGCCGCCGCCCCCACGGGCGACGGGCCGTCGACCACCGCGCCGTCGGGAACGACGCCGAAGACGCCTACAACGCCGAGCCTGCCGGGAGTGTCAGACATCCTGGGCGACAAGGGGTTGAGTGACCTCTTGACGCAACTGGTCAACCTCATCCCGACTCTGCTCGGGACCAAATAGCGCACTCGCGGCGGTAGCCGCGCGCTGAATATGTGTTGAATCGAAGGACGTGGGTGCTTCACCACCCACGTCCTTCGATATGACACACATATAGGACGAAGTGAGGGCCAGTGAACCCGAGGGCGACTCGGCCGTCACTCCGAAGTAGCGCGCGTCCTCTTGAGCTCGAAGCACGCCGCGCGACGACCACCGAAGTCGTCGCGCGGCGCGCTCACGAGTTCGATCTGTGCACGCGCCTGGTCGACGACCGGTGTGTCGGGATCGAGCACTCTGAGGTACACCTCATGTGCCGCAAGGGAATTCACTGCGACATCGATCTGCTCGGTGACGTCGACGGCGTGCGTCGGGTGTGGACCGTTCTCGAACAGCCAGCGCGGAGCTTCGTCGCCGAGTGAGTCGTACGCATCGAGAACCGCTGCGGCGAACTCCATGTGATCGCGCTGGTTGGGTTTACCCGGCGCCCACTCCGCTCCGCCGTAGAGCGAGAGCACCACCTGCGGGCCGACCCGTCGGATCGTCTCTGCGATCGCGGCGCGGAGCTCGGGAGTGTTGCGAATGTTGCTGTCCGGAAAGCCCCAGAACTCCACCTCGTCGACGCCGACGATGGCGGCAGACGCGCGTTGTTCGCCTTCTCGAAGCGGACCGGCCTCGGCTGCCGCCATGCCTTCGATGCCGAGCTCACCGCTTGACGCCAGCGCGTACACGACGCGTTTGCCTTCGCTCGTCCACTTCGCGACCGCCGCCGCCATGCCGTACTCCGGATCATCCGGATGCGCCACGAGCGCGAGCGCCGTCTGCCAGTCGGTGGGGAAGGGCGCGAGATCGGTCATGACTCAGCGCTTGTGGTCGAGGTTGGCCATCTTCAACACGTCGAGGCGCTTGTCGAGTTCCTCTTCGCTGAGCTTGTCGGGGACGAGACCACGATCGAGAACGGTCTGCCGGATCGTCTTCTTCTCCTTGAGGGCCTGCTTCGCGACCGCCGCGGCCTCCTCGTAACCGATGGCCGAGTTGAGCGGCGTGACGATCGACGGCGAGCTCTCGGCGAGAGTCCGCAGGCGCTCCTCATCGGCCTTGAGGCCGGAGATGCAGCGGTCGGCGAACAGCCGAGACACGTTGGCGAGGAGCTTCAGCGATTCGAGGACGTTGCGCGCCATCATCGGGATGTAGACGTTCAGCTCGAACGCACCGTTGCCGCCACCCCAGGTCACCGCCGCGTCGTTGCCGATGACCTGCGCCGCGACCTGCGTAACCGCCTCGGGCAGAACGGGATTGACCTTGCCCGGCATGATCGAGCTGCCTGGCTGGAGGTCGGGGAGGTGGATCTCGGCGAGACCGGTGAGCGGACCGGAACCCATCCACCGGACGTCGTTGGCGATCTTGGTCAACGAGACCGCGATGGTCTTGAGCTGACCGGACAGTTCCACGAGTCCGTCGCGGGCGGCCTGCGCCTCGAAGTTGTTCTTGGCCAACGTGATCGCGTCGACGTCGGTGAGCTTGACCAGTTCTTCGACGACCTTGGTGCCGAAGTGGTCGGGGGCGTTGAGACCGGTTCCGACGGCGGTGCCACCGATGGGCACCTCGCCGACCCGCGGCAGCGTCGCGACAAGACGCTCGATGCCTGCTTCGACAGCCCTGGTGTAACCGCTGAACTCCTGGCCGAGCGTGACCGGCACCGCGTCCATCAGGTGGGTGCGGCCGCTCTTGACCACCTCGCGCCACTCCTCGGCCTTGGCGAGCAGTGCCAACCGCAGGTGGTCGAGCGCGGGGATCAGGTCGGTGACGACGGCCTCGGTCGCAGCGACGTGCGTCGCGGTGGGGAAGGTGTCGTTCGACGACTGCGACATGTTGACGTCGTCATTCGGGTGAACCTCGACGCCGTTCGCCTTCGCGATCGACGCGATCACCTCGTTGGCGTTCATGTTCGAGCTGGTGCCCGACCCGGTCTGGAAGACGTCGATGGGGAACTGGTCGTCGTGCTTGCCCTCGGCGATCTCCTTGGCAGCGGCGATGATGGCGTCGGCCTTGGTGGCGTCGAGCAGGCCGAGGTCCTTGTTGACCTGCGCGCAGGCGGCCTTGAGCAGTCCCATCGCACGGATCTGCGTGCGCTCGAGCGGGCGGTGACTGATCGGGAAGTTCTCGACGGCGCGTTGCGTCTGTGCGCGCCACAGTGCGTCGACGGGGACCTTGACCTCGCCCATGGTGTCGTGCTCGATGCGGTACTGCTGCTCGCTCATCTGATGCGTCCTCCGGATGTCTGCGGTGGGTTAGGACTACCTCAATCCACGCTACTCGCCGCGACCTACCGCCCATCCGCGGCCCGGTCAGGACCTGACGCGCACCCCGAGCGGGACCGTCACCGTGCCGGACGGGTCGGTGAAGAAGTCGTTGCCCTTGTCGTCGACGACGATGAAGGCCGGGAAGTTCTCGACCTCGATCTTCCAGACCGCTTCCATCCCGAGCTCCGGGTACTCGATGACCTCCTGGCTCTTGATGCAATCGAGGGCGAGGCGAGCTGCCGGGCCGCCGATCGAACCGAGGTAGAAGCCCCCGTGCGCGTCGCATGCCTGGGTGACCTGCTTGGAGCGATTTCCCTTGGCCAACATGACCATTGATCCGCCTGCGGCCTGGAACTGCTCGACATAGGAGTCCATGCGACCCGCCGTCGTCGGTCCGAACGAACCCGACGCCATGCCCTCGGGAGTCTTGGCCGGACCCGCGTAATAGACGGGGTGATCGCGCAGATACTGCGGCATCGGCTCGCCCGCGTCGAGGCGTTCTTTGATCTTGGCGTGTGCGATATCGCGAGCCACGACGAGGGGCCCGGTCAGCGACAGTCGAGTCTTGACCGGATACTTCGACAGTTCGGCGAGGATCTCCGGCATCGGCCGGTTGAGATCGATCTCGACGACCTGCCCTCCCTCGATGTCCTCGGCGACGCCGGCGTCCGGCATGTACTGCGCCGGATCGGTTTCGAGCTGCTCGAGGAACACGCCCTCGGAGGTGATCTTGCCCAGTGCCTGGCGGTCGGCCGAGCACGAGACCGCGATGGCCACCGGGCACGATGCGCCGTGACGCGGCAGACGCACGACCCGGACGTCGTGGCAGAAGTACTTGCCGCCGAACTGGGCGCCGATGCCGAAGGACTGGGTCAGCTTGAAGACCTCCTCCTCGAGCTCGACGTCCCGGAAGCCATGCGCCGACATCGAGCCCTCCGTGGGGAGCGTGTCGAGGTAGTGCGCCGATGCGTATTTCGCTGTCTTCAAGGCGAATTCGGCCGACGTCCCGCCGATGACGACGGCGAGGTGGTACGGCGGACAGGCGGCGGTACCCAGTGACCGGATCTTCTCGTCGAGGAAGGTCAGCAGGCGGTCGGGGTTGAGGATCGCCTTGGTCTCCTGGAACAGGAACGACTTGTTGGCGCTGCCGCCGCCCTTGGCCATGAAGAGGAACTTGTACTCAGGTCCCTTCGGCCCCTGCTGGGTCGAGTAGATCTCCACCTGCGCAGGCAGATTGGTGCCCGTGTTCTTCTCGTCGTATGTCGTCAAGGGCGCGAGCTGTGAGTAGCGCAGGTTGAGTTTGGTGTACGCGTCGTAGACGCCGCGCGAGATCCACTCGCCGTCGTCGACGCCGGTCAGCACCCCCTCGGACTTCTTGCCCATGACGATCGCTGTGCCGGTGTCCTGGCACATCGGCAGCACGCCGCCCGCGGAGATGTTGACGTTCTTGAGCAGATCGAGCGCGACGAAACGATCGTTGCCCGACGCCTCCGGGTCGTCGATGATCTTGCGCAACTGCCGCAGGTGTGCGGGGCGCAGGTAGTGGCTGATGTCGTGCATCGCCTCCGACGTCAAGCGTTCGAGGGCTTCCGGCGCGACCTTGAGGAAGGTCTGGCCGTCGACGTCGACCGTCGAGACCCCCTCGGTGGTGATCAGGCGATAGGGCGTGTCATCGGCGCCGGAGGGTAGCAATTCGGCATAGCGAAACTCCGGAGCAAGGGCTGGTTTGCTCACGTGCGAATCCTATCGCGGCCGGTCAGCGACCCTCCCGCGTCCCGGTGCCTGATGTGGGCCACGCCACGGGGATTCGTCACAGCCCTAGTCCGATGTGCGTGAGGAACGGAAGGGGTATTAGTGTGTGGTGGGTCACAGTTCACTGAACTGTTGTCGATTCAGTGATGTCAACACGGGAGGGGAACGCATTGGCAGCAATCGTGCTCGCCGAGGTTCGAACGAACTGTGAACGCGAGGCCGTCGCCGAATGGGCGTCGAGCAGACATCCCGACGCCCCGGTGCGCACACTCGACGAAGTCGATCCCGAGACCCTTGACCCGGCAACGACGCTGATTCCCGCCCGGGTTGTCTGGCTTCCCCCGATGCGCAAGGGTGAGCGCCGCGTGTCGATGGCCGACGTTCTGGTGCTGTCCAACCCGCGGCGACCACCCGCGTTTCGTCAGGGAGCGATCAAGAAGCGTGCGCCCGACCGTGTGCGAGTGGTCGCGGGCGAACCGGCGACCGTGGAGGAGTTGCGCCGCAGGCACGAGCAGTCGTCGGCCGAGGGAGAAGACTTCGGACGATTCGTCGAACTGGCGGCCGCACTGTCCGCGGAGCGCGCCGAGCGACAACTGATCGGCGACCGCTACAAGGTGCCGAAACTCGTGGCGCAGCAGATCGGTTCGTCGGCGCGCTTTCAGGCCAATGCCGCCAAGCTCGCCGCCGATCTCGGTCGCCCTGCGGCGGCGGTCATCCAGGATGCGATCGACAAGATGTCGACGTTCGTGGCCACGCAGAGCCCGCTGATGGACGACGTGTTCTCGACGACCTTCGGCAAGCTGTACGAACGTACCTGGACGGTCTCGGCCGACCTCGACACGTTGAGCGAACTGCGCAATCTCAACAAGACCCACGGCTTGGTGTTCCTGCCATCGCACCGGTCGTACGTCGACACGCTGGTTCTCTCCGATGTGCTACGGCGCCATGACTTTCCGCCCAATCTGGTGCTCGGCGGCAACAACCTGGCGCTGTGGCCACTCGCGGCAATTGCCCGACGTGCCGGAGTGATCTTCATTCGCCGCAAGTTCGGCGACGACCCGGTCTACAAGTTCGCGATGCGCGCATACCTGTCGTTCATCGTCGAGAAGCGGTTCAACCTCGAGTGGTACATCGAGGGCGGTCGCAGCCGCACGGGCAAGCTCCGTCCGCCGATGATGGGGCTGCTCGCCTACGTCGTCGACGCCGTCGAGCAACTCGACACCGCGGACGTCATGGTGGTGCCCACCTCGATCGTCTACGACCAGCTTCACGAGATCGCGGCGATCGCCCGCGAATCTGCCGGTGGCACAAAGAAACCCGAAGATGTGACGTGGCTGCTCAAATACGCCAAGGCGCAGCGGTCCTACCTCGGTGAGGCGCGGGTGCGGTTCGGTGAGCCGTTTTCGCTGCGGGAGTCGATCGTCGAGTTGAGCGAGGACGATCCCGCACGCTTGGAGAAGATCGCCTTCAAGGTGATGGACGAGATCAACGCGGCGACACCGATTTCGGCGACCTCGCTTGCGGGTTTCGCGCTGTTGGGGGCGGGTGATCGGGCATACACGGCCAAAGAGATCGAGGACATACTGCGGCCGCTGCTCGCCTACATCGAGCGTCGCGAGCTACCGGGACCCGATCCGGCGATGTGCCGGGGACTAGGGCTGAAATCCACGTTGAAAGAACTGACCGACGCGGGTGTGCTGACCCATTTCGCGGGCGGTGTCGACGACGTGTGGTCGATAGCCGGGGAGAACCACGCGGTGGCCGCGTACTACCGCAATGGTGCGATCCATCATTTCGTCGACCGTGCGATCGTCGAGGTCGCGCTGTTCGCCGCGGACCGTCGAACCATCGACGACGATCGCGAAACACGCCTGGCCGCAGCGCAAGCCGAGGCGCTGCGGATTCGGGATCTGCTGAAGTTCGAGTTCTTCTTCCCGACAAAGCAGGAGTTTCTGCACCGACTCGGCGCCGAGATGGATCTCATCGCGCCCGAGTGGCGAAAGGTCAGGCCAACGCCCGCGTGGTTGCACGACACCTTCGTCGCGATGTCGGGAGAGCTGTTTGCCCGCAGAACCCTTCAGCCCTTCTTCGACGCGCAATTGGTCGTGTCGCGGCGGCTGGTGGAACTGGGCGAGGAGTCCCGCGAGAAGCAGGAGATCATCGCCGATTGCCTCGGGTTGGGTAAGCAGCTTGCGCTGCAGGGCGTCGTGAAGAGCAGGGATTCGGTGTCGACGGAGCTCTACACCGCCGCGTACAAGCTGGCCGAGAATCGGGGATTGATCGATCCCCACGACGGACGCGATCTGGTTGCGGCACGGCAGGAGTGGCTCGACGAGGTCAAGGACATGCGGGATCGTCTTGCGAGAATCGCCGAGATCGAGGCGAAGCAGACCGGAGTGACGGCGGTATGAGCGCACTGGGCGATCGCCTGGCCGAGATCCGCTCTGCACCGCGCGGCAAGCACATCGGCGCGTTCTTCGACTACGACGGGACCCTGATCGAAGGGTTCTCTGCGACAGCACTTTTCGGAGCCCGGATACGAAGTATGGAGTTCGGGATCGGGGAGGTCGCCGACTTCGCGCTGATCGGACTGCGTGGAGTGGAGTCCGAACAGGACTACGCGGAGGTGCTCCAAGCCACCAAGCCGACGTTCGCGGGCAAGACGTACGCGGAGCTTTTGGACTTGGGAGACAGGCTCTTTCGGCAGGAGACGGCCGCCAAACTACGTCCTCAGATGTGGCAGATCCTCAACGCGCACCGCGAGATGGGGCACCGTATCGTGATCGCGTCGTCGGCGACGCGATTCCAGATCGAGCCCATCGCACGCGAAATCGAGGCTGATCACGCCTTGGCCACCGACGTCGAGGTGGTCGACGGCATCGTCACCGGGGAGGTGCTCGGCCGTCCGCTCTGGGGACCGGGTAAAGCGGCGGCGGTGCGCTCCCTGGCGCGCGAGCACAACATGGATCTCGACGCGTCCTTCGCCTACAGCGACGGCAACGAGGACATCCCGTATCTCGAAAGCGTCGGACATCCCGCAGCGGTCTCGCCTCGGAGGACGCTGCGGGCCGAGGCGGAATCCAGAGGGTGGCTGATCCTCGAACTACGCAATCCATCACACAATCGCTTCGGGATGGCTCTGCGTACCGGTGCGATGTACGGATCGTTTCTCGCCGGTGCCGCCGCCGGAATCGCGGGCGGCGTCGTGGCGCGCAGTCGATTCGAGAGCGCCGTCCAGGCGGGCATCGCCAACGGGAACGACGTCGGGCTGGCGTTGGCCGGTGTGCATGTCGACGTCCTCGACGGCGCCGAATACCTGACGTCGGACCGTCCCTGCGTGTTCGCGTTCAACCATCAGTCGAAACTCGACCTCCCCGTCATGATCCACCTGATCCAACGCAACGCGACGGGTGTGGCGAAGAAGGAGATCCAACGGCTTCCGGTGTTCGGTCAGATTCTCGACGCAGCAGGGTTGGTCTTCATCGATCGAGCCGACGCCGGGAAGGCCATCAATCAGCTCGAGCCGGCCGTACGCAAGCTGCGCGACGAGGGCGCCTCGTTGGTCGTGGCGCCGGAGGGCACGCGATCGCCGACGCCGCGGATCGGACGGTTCAAGAAGGGGCCCTTCCACATCGCCATGCAGGCAGGGGTGCCCATCGTTCCGGTCGTGCTGCGCAATGTCGGCGAATTGATGTGGCGTGGTTCGCAACTCGTGGCACCGGGCACGATCGAGGTGCGCGTGTTGCCGCCCGTCGACACATCGGAGTGGCAGGCGGAGACGATCGACGACCACACCGAGGAGGTACGCCAGATGTTCATCACCGCGCTGGCGGAGTGGCCGGAGCCGAACGGAACTGCAGAACACGATGATTCGCAACAGGACGAGAGCCGCAGTGACGACGCAGGGGAGGCTGTCGAATGAGTGAGGACCAACCCCTCGAGTGGGGCACCGAGCAGCACATGAGTCCGGTCGACGCGCTGATGTGGCGCGGCGACACCGACCGTCGACTGCGCGGGACGATCTCGATGATCGAGATCTACGATTGCGAACCCGACTGGGACAGACTGATCGCGGCACACGACTGGGGCAGCCGGATGGCGCCCAGATTCCGTTCGCGCGTTGTTGATTCGCCGCTGCACACCGGCACGCCGAGTTGGGCCGTCGACCCGGAGTTCGATCTCCACTATCACGTTCGACGCATCCGATTGCCCGGCGACGGCTCGATGGGCGAACTGCTGTCGACGTGTGAGCAATTGGCGATGACCGCGCTCGACCCGGCGCGACCGCCGTGGGAGGGCTACCTGATCACCGGCCTCGCCGACGGCAAGACCGCGTACTTCCTCAAGGCGCATCACGCGTTGACCGATGGACTCGGCGCGATTCTCGCTCTTGCGCAACTGCATTCGCCTTCGCGTGAGCCGATCCCGGACAAGCCTCAGCCACCCGCGCCGCCGCCGACCGAACTGTCGGCGTTCGAGGTGCTCGCTCGACAGGTGGGGGAGGAGATTCGACGTACGCCCTACCGTGCGGGCGTGGTGTTGCGCGGAGCGTTGGCGCTGACAGATCCCAAGCAAGCGTTGAGCAAGGTGCTGCGCTACGGGCGGTCGGTGCCGCGCGTTGCCGGCCTCGTGAGTCCGCCCGGTTCGCCGCTGCTCGCCGACCGCAGCCTCTCCTGGCGCTTCCTTGCGTTCGAGGTGCCATTCGTTGAGCTGAAAGCGGTGGCGAAGTCGATGAAGGCGTCGATCAACGACGTCTATCTCGGCGGGCTGATCGGTGGCTTCCGCATCTATCACGAGAAGATGGGTGAGCAGGTCGACGCGATTCCCGTCGCGATCCCGATCTCGGTGCGTCGACCAGAAGATCCCGAGGGTGGTAACCGCATCGCGGTCGGCAGGCTTGCCGGGCCGATGGGCATCGACGACCCGTTCGAGCGTGTGTTGACGATCCGCGAGCAGGTGCGTGCCGCGCGCACGGAGCCCGCCGTCGACATCTTCAACACACTGGGGTCGGTGCTGGCGTGGATGCCGGGTGAGCTTCTCGGTCAGTTCAGTGGCGCGACGAGCATGAATGATCTGCAGGCCAGCAATGTGCCGGGTATCCCGTGGGAGACGTTCGTGGCGGGTGCGAAGGTCGAGCGGTTGTTCCCGTTCGGACCGCTCCCCGGATGCGCGGTGATGGCAACGATGATCACGCACAACGCCACGGCATGCCTCGGGCTCAACTGCGACGCCGCGTCGATCTCCGACCCGGAACTGTTCGCCGAGTGCATCGTAGCCGGGTTCGACGAGGTGCTCGCCGTCGCCGCCCCGACCGGTGAGGACATCGACCGGGTCGGGATGCGGCGCGTCGTATAGGGGCTCTGGCTAGATGTCGAGGCGCGCGTACTCGCGCAGCTTGGTGGTGCGGTGCACGGCCTCGATGCGGCGGATGGTTCCCGACTTCGAGCGCATGACCAGCGAACGGGTGGTCGCGCCGCCACGGCGGTAGGTGACGCCGCGGAGCATGTCGCCGTTGGTGACGCCGGTTGCCGCGAAAAAGCAGTTCTCGCCGCGGACCAGGTCATCGGTGCCCAGCACCCGGTCGAGGTCGTGTCCGGCGTCGATCGCCTTCTGGCGCTCTTCGTCGTTGCGCGGCCACAGCTTGCCCTGGATCTCGCCGCCCATGCACTTCATCGCGACTGCGGTGATGATGCCCTCCGGCGTACCGCCGACACCCATGAGCATGTCCACCGTCGAGTAGTCACCGGCAGCGGCGATCGCGCCCGCGACGTCGCCGTCGGAGATCAAGCGGATCTTGGCGCCTGCCTTGCGGATTTCTCCGATGAGGTCGGCGTGGCGCGGACGGTCGAGGACGACGACGGTCAGATCGCCGACGTCGATGCCCTTGGCCTTGGCGACCGAGTTGATGTTCCACTCGACCGACTCGTCGATGTTGATGGCGCCCTTGGCTTCCGGGCCGACGGCGATCTTGTCCATGTAGAAGACGGCAGACGGGTCGTACATGGTGCCGCGCTCGCTGACCGCGATGACGGCGATCGAGTTGGGGCGACCCTCGGCCATCAGCGTGGTGCCGTCGATGGGGTCGACCGCGACGTCGCAGTCGGGGCCGAATCCGTTGCCGACCTCTTCGCCGTTGAACAGCATCGGGGCCTCGTCCTTTTCGCCCTCACCGATCACGACGACGCCGCGCATGGAGACTGTCGACAGGAGTTCGCGCATCGCGTCGACGGCCGCACCGTCGCCCTTCTTCTTCTCGCCGCGTCCCACCCAGCGTCCTGCGGCGAGTGCCGCGGCCTCGGTGACCCGCACCAGCTCCATGGCAAGGTTGCGGTCGGGTGCCTGGTGGTTTTCGGCTGTCATGTCTGATCGACTCCTTGGCGTTGGCAGTGACGCGGCCGCAGTGGCGTACGCGGCATCGGGCGAATGACGCCCATCGATCATCCTTTCATGACGAGTGCGAGTTCACGCACCCGCCTCGGGAGTGATCTGACGCGTCGATGCAGCGCACGCGGGTTGTGGAGGCCTCAGAGGGGGTCGAGGATGCGACGGAGGAACTGACGGGTGCGTTCCTCCGCGGGATGTGCGATCACCGCGTCGGGGCCGCCCTGCTCGACGATCACACCACCGTCGACGAACAGCACCTGGTCGGCGACCTCCTGCGCGAATCGGATCTCGTGGGTCACGACGACCATCGTCCAGCTCTCCTCGGCGAGACCCTTGAGCACTTTCAGCACGTCGCCGACGAGTTCGGGATCAAGCGCCGACGTCGGTTCGTCGAACAACAGGACCTGCGGATGCAGCGCGACGGCGCGGACGATCCCCACTCGCTGCTGCTGGCCGCCCGACAACTGGTGCGGGTATTGGTTGCGCTTCTCGGCGAGCCCGACGCTGGCCAGCAGTGCTTCGGCCTCCGCAGTGGCGTCGGCCTTGCTGCGACGCTGCACCGTGACGGGCCCCTCGATGACGTTCTCGAGGACCGTCATGTGAGGAAAGAGGTTGTAGTTCTGGAACACCATCGCACTCTGCGCGCGATACCTGGCGATGTCGGATTTCGAGTACGTGCCGTCGAAGTCGATCGTCTGCTCCCCGACGCGGATGACTCCGGCGTCGGGGATGTCGAGGGCGTTGAGCGATCGCAGGATGGTGGTCTTGCCCGAGCCGGATGGGCCGACGATGACGGTCACCGTGCCGCGGTCGACGGTGAAGTCGATGCCGCGCAGAACGTGGTTGTCGCCGAAGGACTTCTGCAGCCCGGCGACGTCGACGACTCGCTCCGGCTGCTTGCTGACGGGTTCACTCATGACGTCACGAACCTTCCCAATCGGGACTCGAGCCTGTTCTGCAGGGCGGACAGGACCATGCACACGATCCAGTAGTAGATGGCTGCGGTGGTGTAGAGCGCGAAGAACTCGAATGTCGGTGCTGCGGCGAGCTGGGCGACCCGCAGCAGTTCGGTCACCAGGATCGTCGACGCCAGGGAGGTGTCCTTGACCAACGAGATCAACGTGTTGGACAAGCCCGGCACCGCGTTGCGTGCCGCCTGCGGCAGGATGATCCGACGCATCGTCGTGCGGTAATTCATGCCGATCGTCTGGGCCGCTTCTGTCTGCCCCTTCGGAACCGAGAGGATCGCGCTGCGGATGATCTCGGCGGCGTACCCGCCGACGTTGAGCGAGAACGCGACGACGGCGGCGGGGAACGGCGGCACCTTGATGCCCAACTCGGGTAGCGCGTAGAAGATGATGAACAACTGCACCAACAGTGGCGTGCCACGGACGATCGAGATGTAGGCGCGCGCCAGCCAGTTGATCAGTCGTGTCTGCGAGAGCCGTGCCAGCGCCACGATCAAGGCGATCACCAGACCGATCACGAAACTGATCGCGGCGAGCGGCATGGTGACGGTGATGGTCGCCTTGGCCATCGGCCACAGGTTGTCGCCGATGATCTTCCACGTGCTGCGCGGCACTGCCTGCTGCTGCTGTGCGGCAGCGCTTCCGCTGGCATCCGCCTTGAGGTACTTCTGCGAGATGGTCGACAGGGTTCCGTCGGCACTGAGCTCGTCGAGTGCCTTGTTGATGTCGCCGGTGATCCCGCTGTTCTTTCTGGCGGCGAAGGCCTGCTCGCTGGTGTCTCCGGTCTTGGCGGCGATCTTCACGCTCTTGTCGCCGGTCTCGGCGAAGTAGGCGTAGACCGCGACGCTGTCGTTCACGGTTGCCTGGACGCGCCCCTGGTTGAGCAGCTTGATCGCCTGGGTGAAGCCCTCGACGGATTCGACGTTCGCGCCCGCGTCGCGGGCCACCTGTGCCCAGTTACTCGTGGCCGACTGCGCGGTGGTCTTGCCCTTGAGGTCGTCGAGCGAGTGGATGGAGTTGTCGTCGGCGCGGGTGACGATGACACCCTCGCTGACGGCGTATGGCTTGGAGAGGTCGTATTTGGCCTTGCGTTCCGGCGTGATCGACACCTGGTTGGCGACGACGTCGAATCTGCCCGACTCCAGTCCGGCGAAGATGGAATCCCAAGGAGTTGTGACGAATTCGGCCCGCACGCCCATCTTCTTGGCGACCGCGTTCGCAACGTCGACGTCGTAGCCTGCGAGCTCGCCCGTCGTGGGATCGCGATAGCTGAACGGCGCGTAGGTGCCCTCGGTGCCGACACGCAGCACGCCGGAAGAACGGATCTCGTCCATGCCGTTGCGCTGGTCGTCGGAACCGCCGCACGCAGCAAGGGTTGCCGCGGCGATCAGTGTGGACAACACGACGACGGCGATGCGTCCTCTGCCACTGAGCCGGACGGTGGACCCGACACGGGACATGACGAGCTGTAGCGCGCGCATACGGAACCGTACCGCGTGACGGTGGCGGTCGATTGTGGCGGCGCGCACGCTCGTCGAGGGGCGCGACGCAGGGTGTGGCTTGCGGCTGGGATACTCGTCAGCCATGGCGAGCAAACCCCGCATCCTGACCAGCGGCAAGGACATGATCTGGACGCTGATCCCGTTGCTGGCGGTCTGCGCACTGGTGGCGATCGCGTCCGGCAACTGTTCGGTGGGACTGACCGGCACCGCCTCCGACGACAAAACCCCCGCGTACGACGTGCACAACGGACTCGCCGCCGACGCGCGGACCATGCCGTTCCCGATTCGACGACCCCCGACGCCGGAGGGCTGGAAGCCGAACTCGGGCAGCACCGGGGAGATGGCAGGCGGCTCGACGTCGAGCAACGTTGGTTGGGTCACCGGCACCGGCGCCTATCTGCAGCTCACGCAAACCGATGCGTCCGAGGACGATCTCGTCCAGAAGCTCGGCGGCGACGACGTGTCATCGGGAACGGGCACCAAGGACATCGGCGGGCACACCTGGGTGACCTATTCGACGCACGACGGCAACAAGTTCTGGATCACCGACCTCTCCGACGTGCGGATTGCCGTGATGTCACGCGGTCCCGACTCCGAGATGGAGCAGATGGCGCAGTCGGTGCTCGCTCAGCAGCCACTGCCGAAGTAGGACTCCCGATCCCAGTCCCGGTGAGCCCGGCGTGGGTGAGCTCAGTCCTCGTCGGGGTCTGAGTCGTCGAACTCGTCGTCATCCTCGCTGTCATCGGGCGAGAGGGCGGCTTCGATACGGTCACGCGCTCCGGTGAGGTGTTCCTCGCAGCGCGTCGCCAATGCTTCGCCGCGTTCCCAGAGCGCTAGCGATGCGTCGAGGTCGAGGCCACCGTGTTCGAGTGTCGTGACGACCTCGATGAGCTCGTCGCGGGCCTGCTCGTAACCGAGCTGCGCCACCGGAATCGGCTTGGTGGACTTGCCTTTCGCAGGGCCGGTCACTTCGTGCTCCTCTGTGTGCTGGGGGTGTCGTCGTCGGTGGTCTTCGCTGTGCGTTTCTCGGCGTCGGGTGCTTCTGACGTGACCTCAGCCGTGGCTGCGCCGTCGCCGACGCGGATGCGCAGTCGCGCGCCCGCGGGCATTTGGTCGGTCGAGGTCACCACGTGAGGGTCGCCGTCGTCGACGCGTTGGACGACGGCGTACCCGCGGGCGAGGGTCTGTGCCGGACCGAGTGTCGCCAGGCGCGCGGAGAGATGTTCGACGCGGCGCTGCTCGGCGTCGACCATCCTGCTGACGTCGCGTCGGATGTCGCGCCGCATGCGGTCGACGTCGTCGGAGCGTCGGTCGATCATGGTGAACGGGTTGGCGAGGACGGGCCGTGCACGCAGGCCCGCGATCACCCGGTCTTCGCGGTGGACCCAGTGACGGAGTGCGTGGGCGCTGCGTCGACGCATCTCTGCGATGCCGGCGAGTTCTGCGGTGACGTCGGGGACGACGCGCTTGGCCGCATCGGTCGGGGTGGCGGCGCGGATGTCGGCGACGAGGTCGAGGAGCGGATTGTCGGGTTCATGGCCGATCGCGCTGATGACGGGCGTGGTACATGCTGCGACGGCCCGCAGCAGTGCCTCGTCGGAGAAAGGGAGTAGATCCTCGACGCTGCCTCCGCCGCGTGCGATCACGATGACGTCGACGTCGGGGTCGGCGTCGAGATCGGCGAGGTGGGCCAGGATGCGTGGCACCGCTGTCGGTCCCTGGACGGGAGCGTCGCGGACCGCGAAGCGCACCTGCGTCCACCGTGTCTGCGCCACCGACATCACGTCGCGCTGGGCGGCGCTCGCGCGTCCGGAGATCAACCCGACGGTGCGCGGGAGGAACGGCAGCGACCGCTTGAGGCGCGGATCGAAGAGCCCCTCCGCCGCGAGGAGTTGTTTGAGACGTTCGATGCGCAGCAACAGCTGGCCGACGCCGATGGGTCGAATGTCGGTGACGCGCAAGGAGATCGTGCCGCGGCCGGCGTAGAAGTCGGGTCGGCCGAGCATCACGACGTGGCTGCCCTCGGTCACGGGGACCTCGGTGCGCATCAACAGGTCGGGGCTGCAGGTGACGGTGATCGAGATGTCTGCGGCCGGATCGCGAAGCGTGAGGAACGAGGTGCGGGTACCCGGTCGGCGCGAGACCTGGGTGACCTGACCCTCCACCCAGATCTGACCGAGCTTGTTGATCCACTCCGCGATCTTGCGATTGACGGTGCGTACCGGCCACGGGTTGTCGGCATTATTGCCCGTGTCTCTGGAGTTGCCCGTGTCTTTGGAGTTCCCGGGCGGCGTTGCGTTCGCCGAGGTCACGACCGCTTGTTCTGGGCGGTGATCCGGTTGTCGAGCATCGTGATGAACGGCGCCCGGTTCTTGGTCGCTGTTTCGTATGCGACCAGCGCGGTGAGGTCGTCGAGGTCGACGGCCCGCAGTTTGGCGCGCAGTTGGGCCAGAGTCAGGGAGTCGTACTCGATGAACTCGACGATCTCCGGCTTGTCGACGTCGGAGACATCGTCGTCGGAGGTGGGTGTCTCGCCCGCGATGAGGTCGGCGGGTGCTGAGCTGTAGAGCGCGAACCGCCCGGCGTCGGCACGCGGCGCCGCGGTCTTGGCCGCGGAGTTCGACTCCGGTGTCGCGGCCTTCGCGGGTTCCGCAGGCTTGGTGGTCGTCGCGGCGTCGACCGCCTTCGTGGGGGCCTTTGCAGGCGCTGAGTCCTTGGTCGCGGTGCTCTTGTGAGTGTTCTTCTCGGTCGCGGTCTTCGTGGACGCGCCCTCGTGGGTCGAGGTCTTGTGGCTTGCCGCGGGCTTCGAGGACGACTTCGCGGCCGTCTTCGACTTCGCAGGCGTCTTCGGTGTCGCGTGCAGCGTGGTGACCTCGGCGGTTCGGGTCACGGTTGGTTCGGTGTCCGGGCTCTCGATGGGTGTCCCCGGATCGATTTCGGTCAGCTCATCTTCGTCGAAGCGTGCCCACTCGGGCTGTTCGTCGGGTTTGTCGAAGAGGAGGTCGAGGGCCTCGTCGCCCTTGATCGCCAGTTCGGCGATCTGCTGCTGCGCCCGCATGCCGGCTTGCAGCGTCTGACTAACCGCTGTCATGGGCAGCGTGAACAGGCGAGTCGGCAGTCGGCGGGTCTCTTCGATTGCCACGACGATGAGACCTGCGGCGATACGTGCAGGATAGGGTGCGCGAACCATGACCACACTCTGCCATCTGGTCTGCGTCACACCAACCCGAAGCGCGGCGGTTCGCGGGCCCGACACCACGTACCCTGGAGACCATGTCTGAACCCAAGCGTGTCCTGCTGGCCGAGCCGCGCGGTTACTGCGCGGGCGTCGACCGTGCGGTCGAGACCGTCGAACGCGCCCTGGACAAGCACGGAGCACCCGTCTACGTGCGCAAAGAGATCGTTCACAACAGGCACGTCGTCGACACGCTCACCGAGCGTGGCGCCGTGTTCGTCGGCGAGACCGACGAGGTCCCGGAGGGCGCGATCGTCGTCTTCTCCGCACACGGGGTGTCGCCAGAGGTGCATCGCACGGCTGCGGCCCGCAGCCTCAAGACCATCGACGCCACCTGTCCGCTGGTCACCAAGGTGCACCAGGAGGCCAAGCGTTTCGCCCGCGATGATTACGACATCCTGCTGATCGGCCACGAGGGCCATGAGGAGGTCGAGGGAACCTCCGGCGAGGCTCCCGAGCACATCCAGATCGTCGACGGCCCCGACAGCGTCGACAAGGTGACCGTGCGCGACGAGTCCAAGGTGATCTGGCTTTCGCAGACCACACTGTCTGTCGACGAGACGATGGAAACCGTGCGCAGGCTGCGGGAGAAGTTCCCACTTCTCAATGACCCACCGAGCGACGACATCTGCTACGCCACCCAGAACCGCCAGGTCGCGGTGAAGGCGATGGCTCCGCAGTGCGACCTGGTGATCGTGGTGGGGTCCAAGAACTCGTCGAACTCGGTGCGGCTTGTCGAGGTCGCGGTGCAGAACGGCGCCAAGGACGGCCACCTCGTCGACTACGCCCGCGAGATCGACGACGCATGGCTCGACGGCGTCTCGACGGTCGGAGTCACCTCCGGCGCGTCAGTGCCGGAGGTCTTGGTGCGTGGAGTGCTCGACTACCTCGCCGAACGCGGCTACGACTCCGTCGAGAAGGTCAACACCGCCGAGGAGACGCTGACGTTCGCGCTGCCGCGCGAGTTGCGGCCCGCGCGGACGTCGTCGAAGTAGCCGACGGCTCCGGCGTGTCAGTACTCATCGGGACTGAGCGTGCGGGTGCGTCGATGCGGCAGCGCAAGTGCAAGAACCACCACGATGAGCACCGCGGCCGCCCCCGTACCGAGCAGGGCGACGTTGCGGGCGGTGTGATCGGGTGCCTGCGGTGACGGCGGTGCCGCGATCGGATGTGCGACGGCGTCGGCGCGCGGAGTGTCGTCGAGTTCTGCGGTGAGTGCCGCAACGGGGTCGACGACTCCGAATCCGATACGGGTATCGCGACCGGTGCCCGGCGCGTGGGCAGTTCTGGTGACACGATCGATGACCGCGGCTGCAGTCAGACGCGGGTAGCGCGCACGAACGAGCGCGACGAGGCCGCTGACGTAGGCAGTCGAAAAGCTGGTGCCGCGCAAGGGGATTGGTCCCGACTGATCCTGCTGTGCATACACGACGCGCCCCGAGCCGTCGATGCTGATGACGTCGGTTCCCGGCGCTGCGACAGATACCCACGGGCCGTTGATGCTGAAATCGCTTGGGGTGCCGGTGCCCGCGTCCACGGAGCCGACGGTGAGCACGTACGGAGAAAACCATGCGGGGCTCGCGATCATCGACACCGACCGCCATCCCGTCGGGTCGTCGCCGGTCGGGATCGGATTCTGACTCGTACATGCCGAATCGCGTGTCAGGTTGCCTGCGGCGACGACGACAACGACATCGCGCTCGTGTGCGTATCGCACCGCTGCGCCGAGTGATCGGTCGTTGAGCTTGGCGCCCACGGCGGCGCACGCCACCTCCGAGATGTTGATGACCGTTGCACCGAGGTCGACGGCGCGGACCACCGCGTGGGCGAGCGTGCGCACCGAGCCGTATCCACTCCCGACGTGAGGATCGTCGGAATCGCGAGAACGTTTGGCGCCGAACGCCGTACTCGATTGGCGGATCGAGATGATCGACGCGTCGGGTGCCACACCTGCGAAGGCGTCGGTGCTGCTCGGCGCACCCGCGATGATGCCCGCGACGAGAGTGCCGTGTGCGTCGCAGTCGGACAAACCGTCGCCGGTCGACACGTAGTCGCCACCCGCGGTCAGCCGGGGGAGTCGTCGACTCGGGCTGACGCCGGTGTCGATCACCGCGACGCGCTGGCCTGCGCCCCTGCTGAAGCGCCACGCATCGGGCAGCCGCATCATCGCCTGCGCACCTGTCGCCGACGAATACGCCTCTGCGGCAAGCGGTGCGGCACACAGTGTGCGTTGCTCTGTGGGTTCGGGTGGTGCGACCGGTGCAGATCTGATGAGTGCGGCGGTGTCGATGACCGGTGGTGTCACAGCGAGAGCCGGAGCCTCACTCGAGCACACGAGCACCGCAATGCACGACACCATCGCTGCCACAACAGAACACGCGCGTGCACGCGACAACGTCAGAACTCCCGCACGAGCCGGTACAGATCGAGTATCCACAACAGCAACGGGATCACCGCGAGCAGCAGCGCGTACTCGAACAACTCGGCGCTGCGTCGCAGCATAGGCGAGAAGTCATGAACCGCAGCGAGTCTGCCGACGATCACGGCAACGACAGCGAGCGCTGTGGCGACGCCGAACCCGATCAGCGCCCACGGCGACGGATCGCCCACCGTAAGTCCGACGAACACCGCGATCACCGTCAATGCGCCACCGGCGATCTGCGTTGCGGCCTGCGCGAGGTCGCTGTGCGAGCGACCGCGCAGACACAGGACCACACCGATGACGATCGCGTATGCGACCGCGATCGCGTGGAATCCGGAGAGGGGAGCCGCTGCGCCGCAGGCTGCCACGGCGGTGACAGCGGTTGCGCCGCCGATGATTCCGGTCAGATACGCGTTGGCGAGGTGTGAGCGTCGTTCGAGCGCATCGACTTTGGGCAGTGCAATCGCACCGATCGCGCCGATTCCCTCGATCGCCGGTGTGGGTTCGAAGACATCGAGGTCGATCGGGGCGCCCGCTGTCGGGACCGGTGGCACAGGCAGTTTGGTGAGCAGGATCGTCGTGCGCGATGCGGTGCATACGGTCAACAGGCCGACGGCAGCCACGATGGCCGACACCTTCTCAACGCCGATGCCGGTGCCGGCGACGAGTGCCAGAACTGCTCCTGCACCGGTCAGCGTGGACGCGGTGGTCAGTGCGCTGTGGGTGATCGGTCCGACAGCGGTCACCCGATATGAGACGACTGCGGCGAGCAACACCAGCGCACACCCCAGTGCCAGATGGGCGGCGCCGAACGTACCGGGAGGGGTCAATAGGCCCGCGACAAATGCGAAGGGCATGGCTGACGCCGACAGCACGGTGGCCGACGGCGCGTCGTCGAAGTGTCGGGCGACAACAGCCGCGGCGACGAGGAAAGCCAGCGCAGCGATACCGCCGAATAGTGCTGTCGTGCTTCCCATTCCACCGAGACGAGTGAGGCTCAGCGATGCTGCAGCACCCAGTGCGGCGATCAACGTCGCGACATATCCGGCGTATCGCGCGGCGAGTGGCGACCACGTCGCGAACACCGAATCGTTGAGTCGCGCGACAGCGTCGACGACGTCGTCGAACAACACGGGCGACTCGCCGGTGTCGACCAACTGCAGCATCAGCAGGTCGCCGTCACGAACACCCGACTCCGACAATGTTCGGTTCGGTACGAGCGGCTCCTGTCCGACAAGTGCGAGCGTCCAACGGTGCTGGCGGTCGGGTGGCTGCGTCGAGGGATCGACGTCGGGGTCGTCCGGGTCGTGTTGGACCGGGACGCGCGAGGTGATCTGGGTGACGAGCTCGCCGATCAGCACCGCCACCGGCACGGCTGCGGGAAGCCCGACGTCGAGCTGGGTATTGCCGCCCAGGACAGACACGCGAACGAGGGCCGGCTCGATCGGCGTCGTACGGCTGGCGCGTCGCTCGCCGGCAGGCCCGCTCCCGACTGGGCTGTCGACCGGGCTGCCCCCGACCATTCTCGACGTGTCCACAGATGTCATGTTTGTCCGTTCTCCCCGCGGTTGGGAGTTAACATAGCGAACTACGACATCGACGACCAGCCAAGTCTCAACAGGGCTAGAAGCCATGAGGCGCAGCGTGTGTCCGGGTTCTGTGGGGGGAGATGAGTTGGCTTCGACGACCGAGGGGTTCGTGCGTCGTGCGCGGATCGCCATGCCGCGTACGCCGGGCGGCGAGTTGACGATCGCACCGCCGCCGGACGTGCCCCGTGTGGTCCCCGGGAATCTGTTGATGAAACTGCTGCCGGTCGTCATGATCGTGGCGGTCGTCGGCATGCTGGCATTGATGTTCGCGACCGGCGGTCGCAATATTCTCAGCAATCCGCTCTTCATGATGTTTCCGCTGATGATGCTCATGTCGATGTTCGGCATGTTCGCCGCGGGTGGTCGCGGAGGCGGTAAGCGGGCCGCGGAACTCAACGAGGAGCGCAAGGACTACTTCAGGTACCTCGGACAACTGCGTGACCAGGTCCGCGACACCGTCGACGCGCAACGCGCAGCGCTGACCTGGAGCCATCCCGACCCGCGCACACTGCCGACGCTCATCGGTACGCGTCGGATGTGGGAACGACGGCCCTCTGATCCCGACTTCGCACACGTCCGGATCGGAGTCGGCGCGCATGGACTCGCGACGCGCCTGATGCCGCCCGAGACGGGCCCTCCCGAAGACCTCGAACCCGTCTCGATGGTCGCGTTACGTCGTTTTGTGCGAACGCATTCCGTCGTTCACCGATTACCGACGTCGATCTCGCTGCGCGGGTTCCCGGCGGTCAACATCGGCGGCGTCCGCGGAGAAACCCGCGACGTGGTGCGCGCCCTCGTGGCAGAACTGTGTGTGTTTCACGGTCCAGACCATCTGCGGATCGCGATCGTCACCGCCGACCCCGTCGGCGAGGCATGGGACTGGACGAAATGGCTTCCCCACGTGGGACATCCGAGCCTTCGCGACGGATTGGGGCCGCTGCGTATGGTCTTCGAGTCGCTCGCCGATCTGGAGACGTCCCTTGCGGCGGAACTACTCGACCGCGGTCGATTCAGCCGGTCCGCGCCACCCGTGGCCGGACGAGCGCATGTCGTCGTGATCATCGACGACGGCCACGTCGCCGGAGACGAACGGCTGGTCAACGATGCCGGCACCGAACAGGTGACCGTTCTCGATCTGTCTGCCCCACCAGATGGACTCGCGGCACGCCGCGGCCTCGAGTTGATGATTCGCGGCGGCAAGGTCTGTGCGCGAAGCGCTGTCGGCATCGAGGAGTTCGCCGACATGGACGGGTTGACGATCGCCGAAGCGGAGGCCATCGCGCGCAAACTCGCTCGCTACCATGTGGCAACCGCGGCGAGCATGGCCAACCTGGACTCCGAGGCGACAGCGGGCGACCCGGGACTGCCCGCACTTCTCGGCATCGACGACGTTGCCCGCTTCGATCCGAGCGTGCAGTGGCGCGGTCGGACCGGTAAAGATCGCCTCCGTGTGCCGATCGGTTTCCAGCCGAACGGAACGCCTGTCGAACTCGACATCAAAGAGAGCGCACACGGAGGCACCGGACCGCACGGATTATGTATCGGCGCAACGGGTTCGGGAAAGTCCGAGTTTCTGCGCACGCTCGTCGTATCCATGTTGGCAACACACTCGCCTGCCGAACTCAACCTCGTTCTCGTCGACTTCAAAGGCGGGGCGACGTTCCTGGGTGTTGTTTGTCCAGTTACACACCTAAACGCGCTATCGTCATTGGTATGTCGACCGCCATCTACTGCCGAATCAGCTCAGACCCTCGAGGTACCGAGCTCGGTGTCGACCGACAAGAGCAAGACTGCCGGAAGCTCGCAGAAACCCTGGGATGGAACAACATCCGCGTGTTCGTCGACAACGACACCTCGGCCTTCTCCGGTAAGCGCCGCCCACAGTACGAAGAGATGCTCAACGCAATCGAGGCCGGTGACATTCAGGGACTTGTTGCATGGCACTCGGACCGGCTACACCGTTCGCCGATCGAGCTCGAGCGATTCATCGAGCTAGTCGACAAGCAACGAGTCGAGATACGAACCGTCACGAGTGGCACACTCGACCTCTCCACTTCGGCTGGCCGAATGGTTGCCCGAATCCTCGGAAGTGTCGCCCGTCAAGAGAGCGAACACTCTTCGGAGCGTCGCAAACGGGCCAATGACCAGCGTGCCGCTGCGGGGGAGTGGGTCGCCACAAAAACTCCGTTCGGCTTCACCTCCGATGGCCTGCACGTCGAATCCGAGGCCCAGGCGATTCGCTCCGCAACAGCAGAAATACTCGCGGGCGGCACACTGCGAGGTGTTGCTCGGCAATGGAATGCTGCCGGCCACCGCACGCGCACTACAGGGCAGGAGTGGGGCGGGACTACGGTCAGGAGAGTGCTGCTGAACCCCCGTCACGCCGGAATGGTTGTCCACCGCGGCGATGTAGTTGGGCGGGGGCAGTGGGAACCGATTGTCGACCGAGACGATCAACTCGCAGTCGAGGCGATCCTTAGCGACCCTGCCAGACGAAACAACGTCTCCTTCGAGCGTAAATACCAAGGCACCCAGGTCTATCGCTGCGGTGTCTGCGGTAAACGTGTGCAAGTTCATCGCGCAGGAGAAAGGGTGTCCTACGCCTGTCTCGACAGACACGTGCGCCGCAACCAAGGGGCGCTGGATGACTACATTTCGGCAATTGTGGTTGGGCATTTGAGTTCGCAGAGGGTCGAGGTCAGTAGCCGACCAGACACGTCGGCGATGAGTACCAGGCGTGATGGGCTTCGTGTACGTCTCGATGAACTGGCCGCGTTGTTCGCCTCGGGTGTAATCGATGCCTCTCAGTTGGCGCGCGGCACTGGGGATCTTCGGGCTGAGCTCGAGAAGGTTGAGCGTCAGATCGCCGAAGCTAGGCAGGTGAGTCCACTCGACGGTGAGAGTGACCTGACTGCTGCGTGGGAGCGGCTCAGCCCGGATGCGCGCGGCAAGGTCATTGACGCACTCATGACTGTAACGATTCAAAGGGCTCCGCGGGGACAGAAGCGATTTCTGCCAGAGTTCATTGATGTGGAGTGGAAATGACGCATATTCTCGAGATCTATTGCGAAGGCAACGGTGTAGCGCACGAGAGGTGGTTCGTCGCGCGATTGGTGCGCACAATCTATGCAGATGGTCGATCTGGATGGACTGTCGCTCGCGAGTTCCGATCCCGCCAACACCACAAGAATGTCTCTGGGCCGGACCCAGATGAAAGCGACTACAACCGCATCAGCTTGCAATGTGCGTGCAAGGTGGATGCGGCAGGCTCGTGGCGGAAGTGCGGCGTCAACATTCAAGTCCACCGAGGGACCGCAGCGTTTGATCGCATCGTGGCGCTGTGCGATATGGCTTCAACACGCCATCTGACCGACATTTCGCTACGCACTCTTGCTGCTAGGGTTGGAGTAACGGGTTAGCGTGTCGCACCTCTGAGTGCCGCCTGAGTCTACAAAGGCCGACTGCGTTTTAAGCCTCTCATCGGAGGGTAGTTTCTTGCTGCCCTTTGGAGGCTTCCCTTGTCTGGTGCATCTCGCACGAGTCGAACTGCTCGCGCCAAACTGGCCTACGCCACGCGCACATACGGTCCAGAATCCCATGAAGTCGCTAGCGCCAGAAGAGATTTCAGTGCTGCGCGCATCGAGGATCATGTTCGCGAACTCTTGGCGAAGGCACCGCCCCTCACTTCCGAACAACGCGAACGAATCGCGGCTCTGCTCCGCGTCGGTCCACGACCCCAGGCCGAACACGCGGACCTCGGTCTCGTCGACGTCGATCACGACGCCATCGGCGGCGATGTCGAATGATTGCAAAGAAAAACCCCGGCGGGCGAGCCGGGGAATCTCAAGCAGTCGAGTGGGTGCGCGACTACCTCGAGTATAGCGAACCGCTCACCGTTGAGGAGCGCTCTGAGGTCGCTGCCGTGTCTGTCGTCGTCGAACTCGGCTACCGGCCTGCCGTGCAGTGCACGTCGTGCGGGTCGTGGCTCGTAGCTCCGAAATCCGTTGCGTTGCATCGTGGCCCGGTTTGCCGGAGCAAGGACGGTGACGCATGACGTCACTGACCTATGAGCGCGCAAACAATCTTCGGTACAAACTCATCGACGTCGAATTGCCCGAGGGTGTCGACCGGGCGATGTTCTGTGCGTTGCTCACTGCGGGCGTCCGCGGCTGTTTGGAGCAGGAGCTCGACGCACTCGAGGACAGTCGGAATGCGATGAAGGATGCGGCCCTGGCGATCTCGCAGGCTGCGGACTGGAATGCCGTCGCCAAGCGGCTCCGTGACCGTGACGCCGCAATTCGTTCCGGCGCTTTCGTTGAGCGGGTGATCACATGAGCGTGCCCAACTTCTACGACGCGCCCGAATTTGACGAGAACGGATTACCCTGTCAGACAGCGACTCTCGCTGACGTCCACGCGGCCTTCACCGACTGGCTCGGCGACGATTACGACACCGACGCGCTCGACGCGGTGCTCGCTGCTGCGGCTGTCGAGCAACTCGACGGAGACCCGCTCTGGTTGCTACTGATCTCCGGTTCAGGCAACGCTAAGCCTCGATCCACCGATCGGCTTTTGCGGTGTGGTGAAAAGTGTTGAGCACGTTCGGCCTGGGTGGCGGGCATGAGTCA
>NZ_LZMI01000127.1:0-37606 GCF_001665475.1 Gordonia sp. 852002-51296_SCH5728562-b
TCCCATTCTGTCACTCAGACAGGGCATTTCGTCTATCCCTCACCGCCCAAACGAATACGAATCGGTGGATCGAGGCTAAGACCGAGACAGCCCAGGCGCTCGCCGGTGCTGGTGCAATCGTCACATCGACAGTCTCATCACCAGGTGCCCTGTTATCGGCGACCGCACAGAAGGACCGCGCCAAGGACGCGACGGGCGGACTCCTGCGAAAGATCGGTGACCGCGGCGTGCTGGTCGTCAAGGACGTCACGTCGATTCTGTCGATGAACAAGGATGCTCGCGCCGAGGTGCTCGCCGCGCTGCGCGAGGTCTACGACGGGCACTGGTCGCGCAACGTCGGCTCCGATGGTGGCCGCACGCTCGACTGGCATGGCCGCATCGTTGTCGTCGGAGCCGTCACGACCGCCTGGGATAAAGCGCACGCGGCCATCGCGTCAATGGGTGACCGGTTCGTGCTGGTGCGCATGGATTCCCGTTCTGGTCGCCAGAAGGCCGGCAGGCAGGCTATCGGCAACACCGGCCACGAGGCTGCGATGCGTGCAGACCTCACGGACGTTGTGGGTTCGCTGCTGCACAGAGATCTCGTCGGCGTCGCACTCACCGAGGACGAGACCGACAAGGTGCTCGCCGCTGCCGATCTGGTGACGCTCGCACGCACTGGTGTCGAGTTCGACTACCGCGGCGACGTCATCGACGCACACGCGCCCGAGATGCCCACCCGATTCGCCAAGCAACTCGCACAGGTGATGCGCGGCGCGGTCGCGCTCGGAATGGACCGCCAGCATGCCTTGCGGCTGGCGATCCGGTGCGCGCGCGACTCGATGCCTCCGCTGCGCCTGGCAATTGTCGACGACCTCGCTGCGAACCCAGGCTCATCGACGACCGAGGTACGCAAGCGGCTGGATAAACCGCGCAACACCGTCGACCGCCAACTCCAGGCGCTACACATGTTGGGAGTCCTCACCTGTGACGAGGAACAGCAAGGGGACATGCGCACCGTTTGGCGATACTTCCTCGCCGACGACATCGATCCGTCGTCCCTACTTGTGCCAGAAAAGTTAGTACCTGCGCGTAGGACTACTGGAAAGAGCGGTGATTCCAGGTGACTCCTACCCGCCCCTACTTACATATCTGGCACAACTCTCGGAGGCTCCCTCTCTGTGGCGCCTGCCGGTTCCCGATGAGTTTTGACGAGGACATCGAGCGCGGCCAGCACCTGACATGCGTGCCGATCGCCTGGCCTCGAGGCTCCGTGCAACGCGCCCGCATTCGACGACCATTCCGCTTCCCGAAGGAGACACACCGATGAGCCAATCCCCAAACCGCGAGACCGACGTGTTGATTTACGCCGCGCTCGAGACGACAGATTGTTTCTCGTGGGTGATTGACACCCTCAGCGATCACGGCGTCTGCGACGACCACCAGTTCGAGACCGATGCGCTCGCCGAGACGGTCGCCAATCTGCACCGAGCCACCTTCGAGTTCACCCACTACTCCGATGGCAGACCAATCCGAGCCACCGAGGTCGTCGACGGCGGCATTCACATCTCGCATGTGTTCGCGGCCGTCGTCGAGCAACGCGGCGAACGACTCCTCTTCACCGATCGGAGGTTGCGTGACCCCGGCACACCCGACCGCGGCCACTACCGCGTGTATGTCGACGACGCAGCGGCAACTATTCGTGTCGAGCTATACGGACCGCTGGAGGCGATATGAGCCGCAACGTGTCTCGTCGCGAAGGCGGCGTGGTCGACTTACTCGAGGCGATCCTCACCGACACCGCAGACCTGTCGGGCGCCTTGTGTGTCGGCTCGGCGGAACTGTTCGATCCGCCTGCCCCGTACGAGGACGCCGCTGACACCCGGTACCGGCACGAGAACGCCGAAGCGTTGTGTCATCGCTGCCCGGTGCTCGAGCGGTGCCGGGACTGGGCGGCACAGCGGCGCACTGACGGCTCGGTGGTCGCTGCTCGCTCGCCCCGCCTGCCTGGTCGCCCACGGAGCGTCGCGTGAGGCGCTACGGCAGGGGCGGTTCGGCGTCGGTCTACGTCACCCGCGACTATGCGCGGCCAGTCGTCGTGACGTTGGTCGGTGACCGCTACGGCCTCGACATCGACGAAGCCACACAACTGGCGACTGATCTAGTCGCAGCTATCGACGAACTCAGGAGACAACAGCATGACTGACAAGTTCCCCGACGACCAGGACGTGAAAGCTGTACGCCGTAGCCTGCGCATCGAGCGCGCGGTGATCGGCGCGGTCCTGCACGGATACCGCGCCGACAATCACGGCTTCAACGCCGCGCTCACCGATCTGTGGGTCACCGAGCAGGCGAGCGCCGTTGACATTAACGTCGCCCTGTTCTGGGCGTTGTCTCGCCTGCCTCGCAACGGTGAGGAACCCACACAGCTACAGGATCGGCTCACGGTCCTCTATGGGGTGTCTGATGACGATTGAGAAGGTCTCCGGTGTGCTGCTCGATGCCTCCGACGCCGACTACCTCGCACGCGCGATGAAACTACTCGCCGCACTACTCGAGGCCAAGCAAGGTTCACGTCCGTCGCCTCGGCTGGTCGACCTCGAACGCCGCCTTTCTCGCGCGAGTTCTGACGCGACACGCTCTACCACTAGCGGGTACGTCAGTGGCGCAAAGGATTCGGCGGATCGTGACGCATTGTCTGCCTATGAGTTCGTCGATACCGAACGCGCCGCAAACATCCTCGGATGCACCCCTGGCAATGTCCGAGACCTCGCGCGCCGTGGTCGGCTCCCTGCTGTACGTTCCGGTGGGCGGTGGCTATATCCAGCGGCAGCGGTGGTCGCCCGCGCCGAACGACAGGGGTGACCGTGGCTGAAAAACGCGTCACCGGCGTCGAACTGGTGAAGGTAGGCACCTGGGAAGCTTCCACCGGACCGTGGACAGTGACCCGCGCCGACATCGCCGCCATGATCGACGCCTTCACAGCGGGAGCCGTACGCAAACCCCCGATCAAACTCGGCCACACCGACGAACGATTCGACGGCACACCCAGTTTCGGATTCGTCGACAAACTACGCACAACCAACAACGGCGACACTCTGGTCGGTGATCTCGTGATGCCGGCATGGTTGGCCGACGCCGCACCACTGCACTACCCGGACCGTTCCGTGGAAGCTGCCTACGACTTTCAGGACGGTGCTGGCACGGTGTGGCCGCTGGCTTTGACCGGCCTCGCGCTGCTCGGCGAAGCCGCACCCGCCATCACGTCCCTTGATTCGCTACAGGATCTGGTTGCCGCGTCAGCCCGCAAACGTGTCGCCCTCACAACCACTGGTGCCGGATGGCCCGACACCGGTTACCGCACAACCATTCTCATCGCCGCGGCTCGACGTCGCCGCAACCAACGGAAGGTGCTCTAACATGTCGACCTCTATCTCCAACCCGCGCGTGTACGCGCCCGGTGGTGATGTCACCGCCCAGGCGACCGCCGCCATCACCGCACGCCGATTCGTCGCAATCTCAGGCAACCGCACCGCGGACGGCAACCTTGCAGTGGCACCCGCCGCCGCAGGTGCCCGCACATTCGGTGTCGCCAAGCACGACGCCAACAACGGAGAGCTCGTCGGTGTCGCACGTGACGGCGTTGTCAAAGTCACCGCAGGAGCAGCGATCGCCGCAGGCGCCGACGTCGAGGTCGGCACCGCGGGCCGCGTCATCACCGCCACCAGCGGCAAAGTCGTCGGCTACGCCGTCACCGCCGCCACCAACAACTCCGACGCCGAAATCGCGCTTCTCTGAGAGGAACTGACCCATGCCCAACGCTTTGATCCCCGAACTGACCGGGCGTCGACTGACCGTCGATGTCGCACTCAAGCAACCCGCCCTCATCCGCAACCAGATCGCCAAGCTCGCCGACGAACAACTGTTGCTGCCGAAGTTTTTCTCCAACCTCGGCGCACCTGTCACCGGGGGCGGCATGCTCTATTCGGTGGTGCAGGCGTCCGACTTCTACTCCACCGACGTCGAGAAGCGTTCTCCCGGTAACGAATACCGGGTTGTCGAGGGTGTCGATCCCGAACCCAAACTCGCCGTCGTCGAGGACTGGGGCGGCAAGTTTCAGATCAGCGACGAACAGATCGGCCGCAACGACGTCAGTTACCTAGACCAGCAGACTACGCAGTTGTCGAACACGATTGCCCGCAAGCTCGACGTCGCCGCGATGGGCGCCATTGCCGACGCCACCATCGAAGCCGTCACCGGGCACGACTGGTCGGATCTGGTTCTCGTCGGTCCCGAAACACAACTCACCCCGTCCGGCTCCCGGCCGACCGCCGACCTCTCGGCCGCACAGTTGGCCGCAGACCTCGAGGAACTCGGCGTCACCCACGACCTGCTGGTCGTACACCCGAACGAAGCGCACAGCCTGCGCGTCGCCTACGGTGACGGACTCGACGCCATGCTCAAGAGTGCAGGCGTGACGCTGTTCGCCAACCCGCGCGTCGCTGCCGGAACCGGGTGGGCAGTGCAGGCCGGTGCTGTGGGCACGGTCGGATTCGAAGCCCCACTGACCGTCGACAAGTGGGACGACCGCTCGACGCGCTCCACGTGGGTGCAGGCCTACTGTGTGCCCGCGTTCGCCGTCGACCGCCCCTACGCCGCCAAGAAGATCACCGGCCTCGCCGGATAAAGGAGACGATCATGGCACTGACATTCACCGACGACCAGACCAGCCAACTGTTCGAACTGCTGGGCCTGCCCGCCGACACCGACCCCGCCGACGCCGACGCGATACTCGCCGTCATCGACGACCTCGCCAAGCAAGCCGCCAACACCGGCGACAGCAAGGACGCCAAGCCGTCTGCGGTCGCCGCTGCCGCGAAGCGCATCGGCATGGAGGTCATCGACAGCGACAGCCTCGCCGCGCTCCGCACCGAAGCCGCCGAAGGCCGACAGGTCAAAGCCGCTGCCGCGAAAGCCAAGATCGACGGCCAGGTCAACGATGCGATCCGAGCGGGCAAGATCACCCCGGCCCGACGTGACCACTGGGTCACACTCATCACCGCAGACCCCGGTATGGCCGACGTCCTCGCCTCCGTCCCCGACGAGACCGCCGTCCCCCGAACCGAGATCGGGCACGCCGCCGACACCGACGACCTGACCGACGCCGCAACCTGGTTCCGGTAACCCCCACAACGTTCGGCGCGTCAAACACACCCTCGCCGTAACTCCAGTTCCAGCAACGGGAATGCATGGCCGCGAGAGCCCCCGTCCCCACCAGTGGACTTTCCAGCTCACAGACCGACCAGCGCGCCGACATCAGACCCCCGCAAACCCACCACGGGCGAGCGGGGGTCTACCCATCCCGGCACCCCCACCAAATATCCAGACACCCCCCACACCCTGACTGCCGAGGTAGTCAGGAATTTTTTCTTTTGCAGGTCACTGGGCATTTTCGCCGGGGGAGAGAGACATCTGACTACCTCGGCAGTCAGGTTGTTCCCCCGGTCTCGATATTTTGGGGCTATTGTCCGTTTATGGCCTCGTGGTTTGAACTGACTGGAAACGATTGCGCGGCGTGTGGCGAGCCGGAGAAGCTCAAGCACATTCGGGTGAATGGCTCGGATGGTCTGCCGTATTTGGAGCAGACGAGTGGCCCGAGTTGTTTCATCACGTCCTGCGATGCCTATGTCACGTTCAGGGCTTCGGAGTAGGTCGTGGGCCTGCGTTGGGAAACTCTCAATGCAGCTACCGTTTGTATCGACACCCTACGGGTGGCCGCGCGTTGAACCCCATCCCGTTCGACCCACGACAACCATGCCCCTATCGCGTCCGGCCACGACTGCTAGCACCGTGTCCGTTGGACAGGTGTGATCGTCATGGCACCTTCTCTCGCGTTTCGCGACGACGCGAGTGGTGGCCCTCAAGCACGGTGAGGGACTGGGCTACGTGCTGGTGGCTGGTTTTCGTCGAGCTCACCGGGAAACGACGGGCACGCGGTTGGAGTGGTTGCGTGCGCTGAGTGCCCTTGCCGGGAGTTGAACCCGGCAACCGTTGAGATGAGCACAACGGTTGAGCCGTCAGGGCGTTAGGAGGCTGCGTGGTGAAATGCGCCATGCAGTCGCGGTGATGAGCACCGCGCGGGGCCGACCGTGGTCAGGGTGACTACGGTTGAACCGTCAGGGCGACCGTGTACATGACGCCCACGGTTGCGGCGTAGTCGTCAGGTCGGTCTGCTCTTATCCACTTGTTGGTGAAGAGCAGCCCCGTGCTGAGCACTCAGTGCTGCACAGTGCCCCGGTCTTGCTCGGAGACCTCGGTATCAACCGACTCCTTCAACGTGCTCAACAGCTTCTCTGGCTCGTCGCCCAACGCCGCCGACATCCACTTCTTATGGGGATCAGCGTCGTCGGCACGCACGTAGTAGTGAACCCGGTACCCGCCGATGCGACGCCGATTGGTCTTCCGCAGCCGCGTCCACTTCTCGTATTTGCATTTCGCGACGCCGGCACTGAACACGTCTTCTGCGAGTCCGTAGACGACTCCGAGTTCTCGCTCAGTGAGCGCCGTCAACACAACTACCGTCATCCGCCCGTCGTCCCAGACATAGATGAGGCACGCAGACTTCCACACGACGCCGTCCTCAGCCGTGTAGGTCGGCGACTCGTTGCGTTGCTTGACGGTGATGCCGAACTGGGACAGATCCGATGGTTCCGAGCGTCGAACTGCGACAACTGTGAGGCTCATGCGTGCCACCCCAGCTCCATGCAGAGTCGCAGAACAGCGAGGGGGACGAAGTAGAGGGCCAGCGTCACGATGATCGTGACGCAGTCGGCGGATAAGATGCGATGACGGTGCATCGGAATTTACCTCCGGTGTATCCAGGCCTCGGAAGGTGTTGGTAGCACCCACCGGGGCCGCTATCGCTTTGATAGGTGTCCTAGGTCTACCTCTATCGGACTCGAGTCGGCGCCGCACGTCGCGGCGATCATCACCAACCTCGAACAAGAACTCGCAATGGTCGACCGGATGAAGGATGCGCTCTCCGGTGAGATGACCCGTCGACAGGAGGTGCTCCGCGCCTCGGGAAACTTTGCCAACGTTGCCGAGTATGAGCGTGCGCGCGCGTCGGGCGTGCGTCTCGAACCGATGCCTGCACTGTTCATCATCGTCGACGAGTTCTCCGAATTGCTCTCCCAGAAGCCGGATTTCGCGGAGCTGTTCGTGGCGATCGGCCGACTTGGGCGTTCGCTGCACATCCATCTGCTGCTGGCTTCGCAGAGGTTGGAGGAGGGCAAACTGCGCGGCCTCGACAGCCACCTGTCGTATCGCATCGGGCTGAAGACGTTCTCCGCCAATGAGTCGAGGTCGGTGCTCGGCGTTCCCGACGCCTATCACCTGCCGAGCGTTCCGGGCTCCGCGTACCTCAAATGCGACAGCGCCGAGCCGGTCAGATTCAACACCTCGTATGTGTCCGGCCCCTATCACTCGCCATCTGCCTACCTCGACGAGATCGACGTGGACTCCGATCGTCCGCGCGCCACGATGAAAATCTTCACTGCACTACCGGTGCCACTCGACGGTGCGGTTGACAGCGGTTCGGTTGACGGCGACGCGAATGACGGAGACGGGGATTACGCAGTGGCCCAGCAGGGTTCGGTACTCGACGCCGCGCTGGCGCTGCTCGACGAAGAGCCGCCGAGGGCCGATTCGAACACCACCGAGCTGGGAATGACCGACGGGGTTGGGGCGGGCGATTCCGGCGACAACGGAAGCGTCGGTGCAGACGTCGTCGGGGTTGGTGTTCCGACGTTGCTGCAGACACTCGTCGGGAGAATCGCGGGGCATGGACCCGCAGCGCACGGTGTCTGGTTGCCTCCGCTCGACGACTCTCCGACAGTCGACGTACTCGTCGGTCGGGACGTGAATCAACCCGCTGCGCCAGGCACTCTCGTCGCTGCCGTCGGCATCGTCGACCGCCCGTACGACCAGCGTCGCGACCTGCTGCTGCTCGATCTGTCGGGCGGCGCGGGCAACGTCGCGGTTGTCGGTGGTCCGCAATCGGGCAAGTCGACGACGCTGCGCACCCTGGTCATGTCGATGGCGGCAACCCATACACCCGAGCAGGTTCAGTTCTACTGCCTCGATTTCGGCGGTGGCAGCCTCGCGGGTCTGGCCGGAGTGCCGCACGTCGGATCGGTGGCCTCGCGCGGCGATCTCGACGCGGTGCGTCGTACGGTCGCCGAGGTGTCGGCGATCCTGCGTCGTCGCGAATTATTGTTCGCGCGCTTGGGAATCGAGTCGATGCAGGACTTCCGCGCGCGTCGGGCGCAATGGTTCGCCACCGGAGTCCTCGCCGACGACGACCCTCTCGGCGACGACCGGCACGGCGATGTGTTCCTCGTCTTCGACGGCATCGCGGTGCTCCGCGGCGAGTTCGACTTTCTCGACGAACAGATCAGCACCCTTGTCTCACAGGGACTCTCGTACGGAGTCCACGTCGTCATCGCGGCGTCGAGGTGGGCAGAGGTCAAGCCGGCGATGCGCGACCTGATGGGCAGTCGGATCGAACTGCGGCTCGGCGACCCCAGCGACTCGACGATGGGCAGGCGCGCAGCGGCATCGGTCCCGCAGAATCGGCCAGGACGCGGGCTCACCGCACAGGAACTGCACATGCTCATCGCGTTGCCGAGGCTCGACGGGGTCTCCTCAGCACAATCGCTACGCGCCGGTGTCGCTCACGCCGCGGAGAAGCTGCAGAACGCGTACGGAGCCGACCGGCAGGCCATGCCGGTGCGCAAACTCGGCACCGAGATCACCCGTGAGGGCGTCGACGAGTTGTTGGCGGCGTCGTCGATCACGTTGGGACCCAACCAGGTAGCGATCGGCGTCGGCGAACTCGAGCTTGCTCCCGTGATCCTCGACTTCGGCGTCCAACCGCATTTCATGGTGTTCTCCGATGTCGAGCACGGAAAAACCAACGTGCTCAAGACGATCGTCAAGGGGCTCGTGCGCAATTCGACGCCCGACGAGGTCAAGATCGTCCTCGTCGACTTCCGGCGCACGATGCTGGGCATCATCGAGGGCGAGCACCTGGCGGGCTATGCGAGCTCGACCGAGAACGCGGGATCGATGATGACCCAACTCGCGGGCTACTTCCGTGACCGGCTGCCACCGGAGGACCTGACCGTGCAGCAGTTGAAGGAACGGAGCTGGTGGTCGGGTCCCGACATCTACGTCATCATCGACGACTACGACATGGTGGCCACCGGCGCTCGGCATCCGATCGAACCGCTGGTCGAGATGGCGTCGCACGCCCGCGACATCGGACTGCACATCGTGCTCGCACGACGGTCGGGTGGTGTCGGTCGGGCGATGTTCGACCCGGTGATCGCCCGGCTGAAGGACCTGTCGAGTGACGTCCTGCTGATGAGCGGCGACCGCGACGAGGGCTACATCGTCGGTCGATCCAGGATGCAGCAGCTCGTGCCGGGCCGCGGAGAGCTCGTGTCGCGGGTCAGGCCGCAGGAGATGATCCAGGTGGCCCTCGAGGCGGATCAGTGAGCGTGACGATCCGGCAGCCGGAGCCGTTCGCCCCGGCCGCACCGACAGTTGCGCCGGTCGTCGTCGATCTCGCGTACGGCGAGGCCGTCGTCGACACTGCGAGCGGGCCGGAGCCCCTTGACGTCACCTTCTTGCTCGACCACATCGACGCGGCCGCGGTGACCGTAGCCGGTGCGTCGCGTGACGTCGGAGAACTCTGGCGTGAGGTGCTGTGGAACATCGCTCGCAGCGTGAGCGATGTTCCTGTCCTGATCGGCCACCCCAGCACCTGGGGGTCGGTGCGGTGCGGGGTTCTCGCGCGCGCGGCCGCGGGTATGCGCCCGCCCGCGAGTCTGATACCTCGCGCAGTTCTCGTGGCACGCAGTCACAGCGACACCGTGATGGGCAACTGTGTGGTTGTCGAGACCACACACCGGCCGAGCTATCCGGCCGACACGGTGCCACCGACCTGGGATGTTGCACGGCTGGTCCGCACCTCCGCGGGTTGGGTGATCGAGCGCAGCGGCGTCATCACTCTGGATGACGATGCGCAGGTGGGGGAGAAGATCGTCGCGCTCATCGACGACTCGGTGGAGGCGGTATTCGTCGACGGTTCCGACCGGAATGAGGTTCGCGCCGCGATCGAAGAGATCTGCGCGTATGCCGTTGCCGGGCGCGTTGTGCCGGTCGATCGTGCACTTGTCCGTCGGCACGGGGCACGGACGGCCGTCGTCGCCCCGCTACCGGAGGCGGTGGGCGACCAACCGGAGTACGCACCTGCACGCCAGTCGTTCGCGCGACGATACCGACTGCCGATCGCGTGCTGTGCTCTGCTGGTCGTCGGTCTGGTGGTGCTCGGCGTCGTCGGATGGCGACACGACGACGCGCCGCAGGGGCCGACATACCGCGACGCCGTCGTCGGGCGTACGACGTTGTCGGTGCCAGTGGCCTGGCATCACAGCGCGCCACCGATGCCCGGCGACCCGTCCGATCGTGGCACCGGCCAGGCCCGCAGTGTGTTCACCGATCCAGGGTCGGGTGGTCGGATTCTTCTGGTGCAGAGCGACGTGCGCTCGGCGTCGACGCTCGACTCGGTGGCGAACAGTTTGCGCAACCGGATCAGTCAGCGCGGCGACGACGTGGTGAGCGAGTTCTCGGCGTCGACGAGGTTCGGGGACCGCGAGGTGATCGCCTACCGCGAGGCACCCGCGTCGGGGTCGGCGATCCGCTGGTACGTGCTGGTCGACGACGATCTGCAGGTGAGTATCGGGTGCCAGGCCGGTTCTGCGGGAGAATCGGTCGACGCCCACTGTGCACGGGCTGTGTCGACGGCGAGGATCGTCCCGTGAGGCCACCAGCCGCGTTTTGACCCTGACCAGCGGCGTCGCGTACTCTGGATCGCTGGTGCGTGACACCTTCGTTCCTGCGTGGAGCAAGGTAGCAGAGCCCCGGGTCCCCACTGGTCGCCGGGAATCGTCTCCGTCTGCGCCCCTGACCAGCACCATCGACATAAGAGTTGAGGACCACCTGTGCCTACTTACACCCCGAAGGCCGGTGACATCACGCGTACGTGGCATGTCATCGACGCCAACGACGTGGTGCTCGGCCGGCTGGCCGTGCAGAGCGCGAACCTGCTCCGCGGCAAGCACAAGCCGACCTACGCACCCCACATGGATGGTGGCGATTTCGTCATCATCATCAACGCCGAGAAGGTTGCGCTGACCAGCAACAAGGCTGATCGCAAGCTGAACTACCGGCACTCCGGACATCCGGGTGGTCTCAAGGTGCAGACCACCGCAGAGCTGCTCGACTCGCACCCCGAGCGGGTCGTCGAGAAGGCGATCAAGGGAATGCTGCCCCACACCAAGCTCGGCCGCGCAATGGCCTCGAAGCTCAAGGTGTACGCAGGCCCGAACCATCCCCACGCGGCCCAGCGCCCCGTTCCCTTCGAGATCAAGCAGGTGGCCCAGTGAGCAACGAGAACATCAGCGACGAGGCTGTGGAGAACGCAGTCGAGAACGCCGCCGAGGCGCAGGCCGCTGCCGGTGAGAACACCGCTGCCGCAGAGGGCGCTGTCGAAGCTGCCGTCGAGGCCGCTGTCGAGCTCGAGCAGGCCGCAGACGATTACGACACCGAGGCACCTGCTGCCGCCGAGGTCACCATCGATCGTGGTCCCGTGGTCATCGACCGTCCGATCCAGACCGTCGGTCGCCGCAAGGAGGCCGTGGTCCGCGTCCGCATGCTGCCCGGTTCGGGTGGATTCACCCTCAACGGCCGCAGCCTCGAGGACTACTTCCCCAACAAGGTTCACCAGCAGCTCATCAAGGCTCCGCTGGTGACCGTCGAGCGCACCGAGTCGTTCGACATCTACGCCAAGCTCGTCGGCGGCGGCCCCTCGGGCCAGGCCGGTGCGTTGCGTCTCGCGATCGCCCGTGCCCTCATCGAGGTCACCCCTGAGGATCGTCCGGCACTGAAGAAGGCCGGCTTCCTCACTCGCGACCCGCGTGCGGTCGAGCGCAAGAAGTACGGCCTGAAGAAGGCCCGCAAGGCGTCGCAGTACTCCAAGCGCTGACTTGGCACGCCTTTTCGGTACCGACGGCGTCCGAGGCCTGGCCAACGACCAACTCACCGCAGAGTTGGCGTTGCGCCTGGCCTCGGCCGCCGCGGTCGTTCTCGGAGACCTTTCCACATCCGGCGACACTGCATCGGCCGGCGGCAGCACCACGGGCTTTCGGCCCCAGGTGGTCGTCGGTCGTGATCCGCGCGCGTCGAGCGAGATGCTCGAAGCCGCGGTCTGTGCCGGACTCGCCTCGGTCGGCGCCGACGCCATCCGCGTCGGTGTGCTGCCGACGCCCGCCGTCGCCTTCCTGACCGGCGACTACGACGCGACGTTCGGTGTGATGATCTCGGCGTCGCACAATCCGATGCCCGACAACGGCATCAAATTCTTCGGCGCGGGCGGACACAAGCTCGACGACGAGGTCGAAGACCGGATCGAAGCCGTGATGACCTCCGGCGACATTCCCCACCCGACCGGCGCGGGCGTCGGCCGTCTGCGCGAGGCGCCCGACGCCGGTGCCCGCTACGCAGCGCATCTCGCCGCGGCCATCGACGCGCGACTCGACGGACTCAACGTCGTCGTCGATTGCGCGAATGGCGCTGCGGCACAAGTGGGTCCGCAAGTGTTCGCCAGCGCTGGTGCCACCGTCACCACCATCCACGCCGAACCCGACGGCATCAACATCAACGCCGACTGCGGCTCGACGCATATGGAGAAGTTGCAGGCGGCCGTTCTGGAGCACGGTGCCGACCTCGGCATAGCGTTCGACGGCGACGCCGACCGCTGCCTCGCAGTCGACTCGACCGGACAACTGGTCGACGGCGACGCGATCATGGCTATTCTCGCCACCGCACTGCATGCCCGCGGCCGACTCGTCGACGACGTGCTGGTCGCGACCGTCATGAGCAACCTCGGTCTGCACATCGCCATGCGCGAAGCGGGAATCGAGGTGCGTACCACCGCTGTTGGCGATCGATACGTACTTGAGGAACTGCGACGGGGAGGCTATTCGCTCGGTGGTGAGCAGTCCGGTCACATCGTCTACCCGCAGGCGGGAACGACCGGCGACGGCATCCTCACCGGGTTGCTGCTGATGGAGCAGATCGTCAGGTCGGGCAAGCGTCTGGCCGAACTCGCGTCGATCGTCACCGTGCTGCCGCAGGAGCTCATCAACGTCCGGGTCGCCGACAAGCACGCGGTCGCGATCGCCGACTCGGTGCGCGACGCCGTTGAGGTGGCCGAGCAGGAGTTGGGATCGACAGGACGAGTTCTGTTGCGCCCCTCGGGAACCGAGCAACTCGTCCGCGTCATGGTCGAGGCACCGACTCCCGAACTCGCACACGGCATCGCCGAGCGGATCGCCTCGGTCGTCGCCGAAGCAGGCTCATCGGAGTCTGTTGGTGCGTCAGCGCGGTCGGAGTAGGGACGTCGGTGACGCGATGAGCAGCACTCCCAAGGCGGTCCTGTTCGACTTCTCGGGAACGCTGTTCCGCTTCACCGACAAGCCCGACTGGTTTGCCGACCTCCACGACGAGAACGGTCGACCACTGCACCTCGACCACCAGATGGAACTCATCCGACGGATGACACAGCCCGTCGGACTTCCCGCCGCCGTCGAAGACGATGATCGAATCTCTTGGGAGAGAAGAGATCTCGATCCGGCCGAGCATCGTCGTGCCTATCTGGCGATCCTACGGGCGTCTGGACTGACGGTTCCCGGTCAGGCGGAGTCACTCTATGAGCGGGTACTCGACCCGGCATCGTGGGAACCGTTCGACGACACCGCGACGGTCTTGCGGGGCCTGAAGTCGGCGGCCGTTCCGGTCGGCATCGTCAGCAACATCGCCTTCGACGTCCGCAAAGTGCTCGAGCGCGTCGGCCTGCGTGATCTTGTCGACGCGTACGCACTCTCGTACGAGGTCGGCGCGATCAAGCCCAATCCGAGGATCTTCGAGGCTGCCCTCGACGAACTCGGTGTCGCGGGCTACGACGCCCTGATGATCGGCGACAGCTCCGAAGCCGACGGCGGGGCGACGCGCATCGGTAGCGCGTTCGAACTCGTGCACGACGTCCCGCCGCAGCAACGCCCGACAGCCCTGGTCGACGCCGTGGAGCGGCACGGAATCGCTGTGTCGTAGCGTTCGGCGACCTCGTCGACCGCAACTGTTGCTGAGTGAATGTCGGCTGGTACCGAGAAAATGTGGGCGAACATGGAACCCGCGGCGTGTTCTCACCGTCTAGACTTCAACGCCACACGTAGATAGCCGCATATCGGGCACCCGAACGAGGTGTCCGACGCTATCTCGACAGCGCAGGCGGCAGACGGGTGGGACTGTGTCAGAAGTGAGTTCGCGGGCGTCGGGAGACCATCTCCGCGTCGACCTCGATCAGGTGCACGGGGTGGTCTCGTTCTATCGGCGCGCGTCGTCGGTCGTCGCCGCCGCCGCATCCGACATGGAGTCGGCGGCCTTCGGCCGGTGGTGTTCCGGCGAGGCGTACGCGACGCTCGCAGAACGCTACGTCGCGATGGGCGACCATCTCGCACAACGACTTCGGACCCAATCCATCGCTGCGGCCGACCTCGCGGACATGCTCGAGCGGGGGATGAGTCGACTCGACGACGCCGATGCCGATCTCGCGCCCGTGATCCGACGAGCCGCCGGCAGTGATCCGGGGACGTCGCGCCCGGCCGGAGTCGGCGAGTGACGCAGGCGATGGAGGAAGTGCTGGAGGGTCTGCCCGCCCTACGGGAGCAGGCGATCGCGAGCATCGACGACCTGGTCTCGCTGATGGGTGTCGGCCGGTCACTCGGTATCGACGTTCCCGCCGACGACGAGCTGCGAGAACCGTTGGCGCGCATCGGACAATTCGACGTCGCCGCACTCGCCGAAGACGCACACAGGCTCGCGGCGGCACATCGCGCAGTGGCCGAGCAACTGCACTGCCTGCCCGAGCAGCAGATCAGACTCGACGACGGGTGGTCGAGTGCATCGGGCGACGCCGCGACCGCGCTCCTCGTCGCACATCAGCGTCGCGCCGAGTCGGATCTCGGTGTGCTGCGCACCCTGTCGGAGTCGACGAGCAGTGCGGCGTCGGGAATCGATCGACTGTTGCGCACCTGGTACGTCACGGTCGCGCGTTGCTCGTGTCCCGTCATCGCGGGCGTCCCGATCGCCGAGCTGCCCGCAGCTGTCCTCACCGGGGCGGTTCCGCTCTCGCTCGTGGCGGCCGACATCGCGTCGCGGGTGCGACTGTTTCTCGACACCGCCGACACGACGGTCCGCACGGTCGACGAGATCCTCCACACGCTCAACCGGGCGACCGAGGGACTCGACGTCGAGACGTATCCCGATCGTGAGCGCGGCCGCCCCGACGTGAATCATCTTGTACCACAACAGATGTCGGTTGAACTCTCGGACAGTCAACCGGCAGAACGTGCCCACGACGACAGCGACGGTGAGCGGAATCGTGCACCTGAACGGGAGGTCGAGGCGCCCGATCGCGCAGTCGACCACGAGAACGTCGACGTTCCGCTGACGCTGCCGCAACCCGAGAGTTCTCGATCCGACAGCCCACCCAGCCCGGATCAGACCGACACGGCACCCGCTTCCCAACCGCCCCCGACGTCGCCGGACGACGTCGATTCCGGCGCAGACCTGGCACTGGCAGGAGACCAATGAGCCTCGCGGATCAGATCGACGCGATCACTCGCGGCGCAACCGAATCGATCGTCGTGGCGTCGCGCGAGTTCACCGCGACGCAGGCCGAATTGGCGAGCACACTCGCCGAGCATCGACGACGATCGGGATCGCAAACGGCCCGGATGCGGGAACAACTCGTCGACGACGCCGACGAGGCTGATGCGCTTCCCCGGCTGCTGTTGCCCGCAGATCTGGCCGAGGCGAGTCCACATTCTCCCCCTGAGGCGCTTTCGGGCGGTGTGACGACATAGGCTGAGCAACGTGGCTCGGAAAAAGCGCGTCTCCACGAAGTCCCCCGACAAGTTGTCCAAGCAGCTTGCCCGGCGAGGTCCGCACAAGGTGCTGCGTGGCGACCTCGGCATCGTCGGAATGCCCGGTCATGTCTTCACACCCGCCGATGCCGGTCGGTATCCCGCTATCGCATTCGGTCACGGGTGGCTCACCGGCGCCAACCGCTACCGCTCGCTGCTCTATCACTTCGCGTCGTGGGGAATCGTCGTCGCCGCTCCCGACGACCAGAAGCGCGTGATGGCGTCCGACATCGGGCTCGCGGCCGACCTGCGCGCAGCGGCGTCGATCGTCAGCAACTACTCGCTCGGCACCGGCGAGATCACCGTCGACCGTGACCGCATCGGCTTTGTCGGACACGGTTTCGGCGCGTCCGCGGCCGTCATCGCCGCGGGCGACCAGCAACTGCTCGGGCAGGAGGCGCCGGATGCGCGCGGCGTCGTCGCACTGTTTCCCGCTCCGACCACGCAGGCGCTGCCGCGGGCCGCGAAGACGGCAACTGCTCCGTGCTTGCTGCTGACCGGGGCCGGAGATCTCGACAACGTCGACGCCAACGCGCTCGCGCTGGCCCGAGATTATGCGGGCGATGTGTCATTGCGCACCATCCCCAAGGCGACCCGTGCAGGCATCGTCGAACGGCCGTCGGTCAAGTCGCTACTCGGATTCGCCGCGGTCGACCGTAAGTCTCATTCGACCGTACGTGCGATGAGCACGGGATTTCTGCTGTACACCCTCACCGGCGACCCCCAGTACGCCGCCTTCGCCGACGCCGAGGCGCAGATCGGCAAGACGACGGTCGTCGAGCTCGACGAAGTGCCAGAGCAGCGCCTCGATTCGGTATCGCGATTGCTCGGCGCCAAGTCGGGCGGCGGGGCTCGTCAATTGCGCGCAAAATCCCCGGTACGCTGAACATCTATGTGTGGAATCGTCGGATACGTGGGCAGGCGCGAAGCCCTCGACATCGTTGTCGAGGCGCTGCGTCGAATGGAGTACCGCGGATATGACTCGGCGGGTGTCGCCATTCTCGACGGACACGGTCACACGACCGTCGAGAAGAAGGCAGGCCGTCTCGAGAACCTGGACAAGCAGATCGCCGCGGTCGGTCGGGAAGCCCTGACGGGCACCACCGGGATGGGGCACACGCGCTGGGCGACGCACGGTCAGCCGACCGATCGCAACGCGCACCCCCATGTGAGCACCGACGGCAAGATCGCCGTCGTGCACAACGGGATCATCGAGAACTACGCCCCGCTGCGCGCCGAACTCGAGGCCGAGGGCATCGAGTTCACCTCCGACACCGACACCGAGACCGCGGTGCACCTCGTCGAGCGTGAGTACAACTCCGGCCCGACCGCAGGCGACTTCGTCGCGAGCGCGTACGCAGCGCTGCGTCGACTCGACGGTGCGTTCACGCTGGTCTTCACGCATTCCGACCACCCCGACACGATCGTCGCGGCGCGTCGGTCGACGCCGCTGGTCGTCGGCGTGGGCAAGAACGAGATGTTCGTCGCGTCCGACGTCACCGCTTTCATCGAGCACACGCGCGACGCCGTCGAACTCGGCCAGGACGAGGTCGTGGTGATCACCGCCGAGAGCTACACGATCACCGACTTCGACCAGAACCCTCGCCCCGGCAAGCCGTTCCACATCGACTGGGATCTCGCGGCCGCTGAGAAGGGTGGCTACGACTACTTCATGCTCAAGGAGATCGCCGAGCAGCCCCGCGCGCTCGCCGACACCCTGCTCGGGCATCTGGAGAACGGTCGCATCGTGCTCGACGAGCAGCGCCTGTCCGACGACGACCTGCGCGACGTCGACAAGGTGTTCGTCGTGGCGTGCGGTACCGCGTATCACGCGGGCATGCTCGCCAAGTACGCGATCGAGCACTGGACCCGCCTGCCCGTCGAGGTCGAGTTGGCCAGCGAGTTCCGCTATCGCGATCCGGTCCTCGACCGCCAGACCCTCGTCGTCGCCATCTCCCAGTCGGGCGAGACCGCCGACACGCTGGAAGCGGTCCGGCACGCCAAGGATCAGAAGGCTCGGGTCCTGGCTATCTGTAACACCAACGGTGCGCAGATCCCGCGTGAATCCGACGCCGTGCTCTACACGCACGCCGGGCCCGAGATCGGCGTCGCGTCGACCAAGTGCTTCCTTGCGCAGATCGCCGCGGCATATCTTGTTGGTCTCGCGTTGGCGCAGGCCAGGGGCACAAAGTATGCCGATGAGGTCGCTCGTGAGTTCGGTGCGATGGAAGCCATGGTCGATGCGGTCCGCGCGGTGCTTGACACCATGGAGCCCGTCCGCGATCTCGCCCGGTCGCTCGCCGATCGCGGCACGGTCCTGTTCATCGGTCGCCACGTCGGCTATCCGGTGGCGCTCGAGGGGGCGCTCAAGCTCAAGGAACTCGCCTACATGCACGCGGAGGGATTCGCTGCCGGTGAGCTCAAGCACGGCCCGATCGCGCTGATCGAAGACGGACTGCCGGTCATCGTCGTGATGCCTCAGGCCGACGGTCGCGCGGTGCTGCACTCCAAGATGGTCAGCAACATCCGCGAGATCCAGGCGCGGGGTGCACGGACCATCGTGATCGCCGAAACCGACGACGAGTCGGCACGTGCCGTCGCCGATCACTTCATCCCGATCCCGAAGACGCCGACGCTGCTGCAGCCGCTGGTGTCGACCATCCCGCTGCAGGTTTTCGCGGCGAGCGTCGCGCAGGCTCGCGGCTACGACGTCGACAAGCCGCGTAACCTCGCCAAGTCGGTCACCGTCGAGTAGGTCCTGATGCCGGTCAGCTACCTCACCGCCGACGCCGTCCGCGCCGCGGAACGCGCGACAGGGGAGTTGCTGACCAACGGGACTCTGATGCGTCGCGCCTCTCACGGTGTGGCTCAGGTGGTGGCCGCGCTTCTCACAGAACGCACGAACGGTGTGGTGGGGCGAGCCGTCGGCATCGTGGTCGGAGCTGGCGACAACGGCGGTGACGCACTCTACGCAGGCGCCGAACTGGCCAGACGAGGCGCTGCGGTCAGCGCGACGCTGCTCGCACCCGACAAAGCGCATGCCGGCGGGTTGGCTGCGTTTCGACGTGCGGGTGGTCGGGTCGTCGACCCGCTGCCCAGTTCGCTCGACGTCGTCGTCGACGGTGTCGTGGGGATTGGTGGGCACGGGCCGCTACGGCCTGCCGCTGCAATGGTGTTCGCGTCCGTCGATCCGCTGACGCCGATCGTGGCCGTCGACCTTCCCTCTGGTGTCGACGCCGACACCGGGCAGGTCAACCAGCCCGCTGTGCGCGCCGACGTCACCGTCACGTTCGGGGTGAGACGACACGCGCACCTGCTCGCAGCACCACAATGCGGGCGCGTAGAACTCGTCGACATCGGTCTTGCCGAGGACCCGGAAGGTGCGCCGCTGGTGTCGACGCCTCCGACGGGGCCGCGACTGTACTCACTCACCGACACCGAGATCGCCGACGCCTGGCCGGTCCCCGGACCGCACGACGACAAGTACACGCAGGGCGTCGTCGGAGTGATCGCGGGATCGCATCGGTATCCGGGCGCGGGCATCCTGTGCACGGGAGCCGCGGTGACCGCGACGTCGGGGATGACGCGCTACGTCGGGTCGGCGCACGCCGAGGTGGTCGAGCACTTTCCGGAGGTCGTCGCGGTACCGGACTTCGCCGACGCCGGGCGTGTGCAGGCGTGGATCGTCGGACCGGGAGCCGGAACAGACGACGCTGCTCTGGATCTCCTTGGGAAGATCCTCGCCACCGAACTGCCGGTCCTCGTCGATGCGGACGGGCTGACCGTCCTGTCCGAGCACCCAGACTTGGTTCGTGGACGCGAGGCGCCGACACTGCTGACACCGCATGCGGGCGAATTCGCACGCCTCACCGGCGAGGAGGTGGGTGCCGACCGCCTCGGGGCGGTGGCGGGACTCGCTCAGCGCTGGGGAGTGACGGTATTGCTGAAGGGGCGCATCACGCTGGTCGCGGAGCCCGACGGCACCGTGTTCGGCAACGACGCCGGGTCGTCGTGGGCGGCGACAGCAGGAGCGGGAGACGTGTTGTCGGGCATCGCGGGTGCGCTGCTCGCGGCGGGTCTGCCGCCGATCTGGGCGGGTGCCGCAGCAGCGAGGGTGCATGCCCAGGCAGCGGCGCTGGCCAGCGGCGGAGCGCCGATCGGGGCGTCGAATCTGCTGGCTGCGCTACGGCCCGCCCTGCGCACGTTGCTGGTCTGAGGGAGCCCGCAGCCCTGGCTGGTCAGGGAGCTTGCCAAAGGTCTGGCCCTCGCTAGATCTGGCCCTCGCTAGAAATGCAGGTAGTAGGTAAGGACTGCATGCCCGATCAGATTGAGTGCTGTCACCACCCACGCCGTGACGATCGCCCAGGGCTCGTCCACGTGTCGTATCTGCGCGACGACGGTGAGCGCGAGTGCCGCGAGCGTCATGATGCCCGAAGCGACGATGAGGCCCGCTGCGACCGCCAACAGAGCGACTCCGACATACCCTATGGCGTTGCCGGCTTCGGCGCCGCTGATGGTGAGGACAAATCCGAATAGCCCCGCGAGTCCGGCTAGCGGCAAGACGCCGATCGAGACCACGTTGAGAACGAATGACCAGGTGAGCACAGCCTTGCTCGGCTGAGCGGCTCCGACAATCGGCGTCGGGTACGAACTGGGGTGGAAGGGTACGAATGTCATCAGGACCTCCAGTGAGCGGGGAGTGGGGTATCGGCGTGAGCGCCACGGTCCAGTTCACTCGCCGGTCGCCGCGTGCGGATGCGGGTGATTACTCACGTGCATGGTGGGAATCGCTCGAGTGTGCCGCCGACCACTCCGTCGGATCTGGGACAATGGACGCGATGACCTCATATGACTCGATGCCCGATGCGCCGGGGGCTGCCGAGACCAGCCTGCCCGCAGCGCTGACGGCGTTCATCGACCTCGACGCGATCGCCCACAACGTGGGTGTTGTCCGCGCGGCGGCCGGTACGGACGTGATCGCCGTGGTGAAAGCAAATGGCTACGGCCACGGTGCCGTGCCCGTGGCGCGCGCCGCGCTGGCAGCGGGTGCCGCCGAACTCGGGGTCGCCCACATCGGCGAGGCGCTGGCACTGCGCGAGGCGGGCATCGACGCGCACATCACGGCGTGGCTGCACACCAACCACGCACCGTTCGACGCCGCGATCGGCGCTGACATCGACGTCGCGCTGTCGTCGCGGCGTCAACTCGCCCTGGTTGCCGACGCCGCGCGACGTCTGGGACGAACTGCCACCGTGACCGCCAAGGTCGACACCGGTCTCAACCGCAGCGGCGTCGCCGCAGACGAATGGGCCGACTTCGCCGACGATCTCGCCAAAGCGAAGGCCGACGGGGCCGTACGGGTTCGGGCGATCATGTGTCATCTCGTACGCGGCGACGAACCCGAGCATCCGCTGAACTCGCAGCAGGCCGAACGCCTCGACGCCGCTGCCGCCGATCTCGTGCGGCTCGGAAGTCCCGCGGAGGTGATGCACATCGCCAATTCGCCTGCCGCACTGACACGTCCGGACCTGGCACGTGACCTCGTTCGGCCAGGCATTGCGCTCTACGGATGCACTCCGATTCCCGAGCGCGGCGACTTCGGGTTGGTGCCGGCGATGACGCTGCGCGCCGAGGTTGCTCTCGTCAAGAATCTTGCTGCGGGGCAGGGTGTTTCGTACAACCATCATTGGACGTCGGATCGCGACACGGTGATCGCTGTCGTTCCCGCGGGCTACGCGGACGGTGTGCCGAGATTGCTGTCCAACCAGATGCACGTGCAGGTCAACGGTCGGGGCTTCCCGCAGGTCGGTCGAGTGTGTATGGATCAGTTCGTCATCGACCTCGGACCCGACGGCGGTGGGGTCGCCGAGGGCGATGTCGTCGAATTGTTCGGCGCCGGAACGGGTGGCGCTCCCATCGCGCGTGACTGGGCCGATCAGATCGGCACCATCGACTACGAGATCATCACCGGCATCGGCGCTCGCGCGCATCGACAGTACGTCGGTGGCGCAGCCTCGGACGACAGCGCGGAGCAGCGGTGAAGCCGTACGAACGGCTGGGCCTCGTGGCGGGTCTCGGGGGTCTGGGAGCGCTCGGCGGATTGGCCGCAGCCGGTGCAGGGCGTGCGTTGTCACGCCGTCGTGTCGACTCACTCGACGATCCCTACGCGGGAATCGATTTCACCGCCATCTACTCCGACGAGCCGTCGACGGTGACCACCGACGACGGGCTGGCGCTCGCGGTGCGCACCGTCGACCTCGGGGGCATCGCACCCGGTGAGAAGCCGGAGCTGACAGTGCTGTTCGTGCACGGCTTCAGTCTTCGTATGGCGTCGTGGCACTTTCAGCGATTCGACCTCGCCGAGCACTGGGCCCAACGGCGAATCAGGTTGGTGTTCTTCGACCATCGCGGACACGGGAAGTCCGACGCCGCACCCCCCGACACCTGCACGATCGCGCAGCTCTCCGACGACGTCGCCGCCGTGATGCGGACCGTCGCACCGTCGGGACCTGTTGTGCTGTGCGGACATTCGATGGGTGGCATGTCGATCATGGCGCTCGCCCGACGCCACTCGGAGCTCTTCGGCCCCGATGGTCCGGTGGCAGGCGTCGCGCTCGTCGCCACTGCCGCACGTGGACTGACCGAGGCAGGTCTCGCGCGCGGGTTGCGCAACCCACTCGTCGACGCGTTCCGCGCCACGGTTCGTCACACCCCGCGCGTGATCCAAGCCGGTCGCGATCTCACCAGGCTGGTCCTCGAGCCGGTTCTCTTTTCCGCGAGTTTCGGACCCGACTTCCACAGCCCCGCGCTCGGGCGGGCCGTGGAGAAGATGATCCAGAACACGCCGATCTCCACCGTCGTGAGTTTCCTGAATGCGTTGGAACACCACGACGAATCGATGGGCCTGCCCGTCATCGCCGCGGTTCCGACGGCAGTTGTCTGTGGAACCGCCGACCAGATGACACCGCTGCCCAACTCGTTGCACATGTTCGGCGATCTCGGCGACGACTCCCGACTCGACATCGTCGACGGCGCGGGCCACATGGTCCTGATGGAGCAACCCGACCGGGTAACCGACGCCATCGCCGACCTCGTCGAACGGTCGCGGGCAGCACGTCCGCAGCCGCGTCGTCGTCGAATCCCGTTGTTGGGCAGGCGACGATGACCGACACCGAGAATGTCCAGACTCGTGAGCTGCCCGACGTCGCCGATACCGAGGCATTGGGAGCCGAACTCGCACATGCCCTTTCGGCGGGTGACGTCGTCATCCTCGACGGGCCGCTCGGGGCGGGTAAGACGGCACTGGCGCGCGGTATCGCCGCGGGTCTCGAAGTCGTCGGCCGGGTGTCGTCGCCGACCTTCATCATCGCTCGTGAGCACAAAGCCGGTTCGCCCGACCGCCCCGGGATGGTGCACGTCGACGCGTACCGCCTCGGTGGACTCGACGAACTCGACGCGCTCGACCTCGACACCGATCTCACCGACGCGGTGGTCGTCGTCGAATGGGGCGAGGGCGTCGCGGAGCGTCTCGCCGACCGGCACCTGCTGGTGCGTTTGCGGCGCGATCCCGACACCGATGTCCGTCACGCACAATGGAGTTGGATAGATGGATGAGATGACGGTGCTCGTCATCGACACCGCGACCGATGTGGTGGTGACCGGTGTCGGGACGGTCGACGGGAACGGCGTACGGGTTCTCGCCGACCGTGCGACTGCCGACCACCGGCGGCACGCGGAAGTGCTGACGACGCTGATGTCGGAGGCGCTCGACGAGGCAGGCGTGCGCCGCGACGGACTCGACGCTGTCGTGGTCGGTTGTGGCCCAGGGCCTTTCACGGGTCTCCGGGTCGGTATGGCGACCGGTGCCGGATTCGGTGACGCGCTCGGTCTTCCGGTGTACGGGGTGTGCTCGCTCGACGCGATCGCCGCCGATGCCGCACACCACTTTCCGGCCGGATCGTCGATGGCTGTGGTGACCGACGCGCGACGCCGCGAGGTGTACTGGGCGCGCTACCGCGATGGTGCGCGGATCAGTGGTCCCGACGTGTCGGCACCCACGGTGGTCGCAGAATCGCTTGCGGTGCAACCGGTCGACGTGGCAGCAGGCTCGCCAAGCCATCTCGAACTGTGCGGCTGGCAGGGAGAGCCGTCGCTGGTGAGTACGCCGACGGTGCGCGGCCTGCTCCTGGCAAGTGCGGGCGACGTCGTGGCGGGCGTGGCGCCGGGACCGCTCGTCCCGCTCTATCTCCGCCGCCCGGATGCCGTCGAACGAAAAGACCAGCGCGCCAAGGCGGTGACCCCGAAGTGACCACTCACGAACTGTTGATCGATCGCCTCGACTATTCGGATATCCCACGGTGCGCGATGCTCGAGCGTGAGATGTTCGTCGGCGATTCGCCCTGGCCGGCAACCGCATTCCGTGCCGAGCTCAACGCGCCGTACAACCGGTACTTCGCCGCGCGCGAGACGCCCGGTGGCGACGTCGTCGGATACGCGGGTATCTCGACGCTGGGCGGCGAGGGAAACTTCGAGTGTGAGATCCACACCATCGCCGTCGCGCCGAGTCATCGTGGACTCGGCTACGGACGCGCACTGCTCGACGTGATGCTCGACGTCGCCGACGCCGCGGATGCCCCGGTCTACCTCGAGGTCAGGAACGACAACGACACGGCGATCGCGCTGTATGAACGCAATGGCTTTGTCCGACGTGGAGTGCGCCGCAACTACTATCAGCCCTCCGGTGCCGACGCCTACACGATGGCGCGTCCCTCGGTGTCGGGGCGTGGAGGTGATCCCACATGATCGTGATGGGTGTGGAGAGTTCGTGTGACGAAACCGGAGTCGGGATCGTCGAGTGGACGCCGGGTGAGGGTGACGGGCCCGGCGAGGTGACGCTGCTTGCCGACGAGGTGGCCTCGAGTGTCGACGAGCACGCACGCTTCGGGGGAGTGGTGCCCGAGATCGCCTCGCGTGCGCACCTGGAAGCGATCGTGCCTGCCATGCAGCGAGCGCGTGAGGCTGCCGGGATCGAAAAGCCAGACGCCATCGCCGTCACCATCGGGCCGGGCCTCGCAGGCGCGCTGCTCGTCGGAGTTGCTGCGGCCAAGGCGTATTCGCTGGCGTGGGACGTACCGCTGTATGCGATGAATCATCTCGGCGGGCACGTCGCCGTCGACACACTCGAACACGGGCCGATGCCCGAATGCGTCGCACTTCTCGTCTCGGGTGGCCACACCCATCTCCTGCACGTCACCGATCTCGCCGACCCCATCGTCGAACTCGGCACCACCGTCGATGATGCCGCCGGCGAAGCCTTCGACAAGGTGGCGCGTCTGCTCGACCTCGGCTTCCCGGGCGGTCCGGCACTGGACAAGGCTGCGGCGCAGGGAGATCCGCACGCGATCGAGTTCCCACGTGGCATGACCGGGCCGCGCGATTCGCGCTATGACTTCTCCTTCTCCGGCGTCAAGACCGCGGTCGCTCGGTACGTGGAGAAATGCCGTCGCGATGGCGTCGACGTCCCGGTCGCCGATATCGCGGCATCGTTTCAGGAAGCCGTGGCAGACGTGTTGACGCTCAAGGCAGTTCGCGCGTGCACGGATCTCGGCGTCGATACCCTGGTGCTCGGCGGCGGCGCGACCGCCAACTCTCGGATTCGGTCGCTGGCGCAAGAACGTTGTGCCGCAGCCGGAATCACGCTGCGCGTGCCCAAGCCTCGCCTGTGCACAGACAACGGCGTCATGATCGCCACGCTGGGAGCGCACGTCATCGCGGGTGGCGCGCAACCCTCACCGCTGACGGTTGCCACCGATCCGGGGCTGAGTGTGCAGGTGTCGCAAGAGCGCTGATCAGCCCTCGCGTAACAGTTGCGGGCACCCGTCCGTGAGCGACGCGAGAGTCTCGCGCTGCGTCGGGCGTGCCTGCGCATATCGCTGTTCGCCGGAGGCGGTCAGAGTGGCGAAAACCGAGCGTCGGTCCGAGGCGCACATCGTGCGGACGACCAGCCCGTCCTTCTCCAGTCTTCCGACGACCCGGGAGAGAGCGCTCTGGCTCAGATGCACTCCGCCTGCGAGCTCGCTCATCCGCGCTTGATGGTCGTCGGACTCTGCGAGCAACTCGAGCACCTCGAACTCGCTCGATGACAGGCCGTGCTTGGCCTGCAGCTCACGGTCGAGACTGCACAGGACCTTGTTGTATCGGATCGACAGATCCCGCCACGCGGCAGCCAACTGGTCCTGAGAAGTCACCGCCTTGGTCATGCCCCGCATCCTACCCTGCAACTGCAATATATGCTCGGACAAAAGATGTGATGACAATTAATGTATACGCATTGAATGCATGTGCATATAGTTGCTCGCATGGCACACAACACACGAGACGTGGTCATCGCGCACCGGTCCGATTCGTCGAGCGTCGACGATCGGGCACACGACACCGATCGGGCGGCGCCCGAGCCATCGTCGAACCTGCACATCACCGCTCTCCACATCACTTCCGCGACGGGGTGGACCGGAAGGGTATGGCTGCTCCTTGTGGTTCTGGCGGGAGCGCTCTTCCTCGACGGCCTCGACATCTCGATGGTCGGAGTCGCACTGCCGTCGATCGGCGAGGACCTCCACATGGGTCAGTCGCAGTTGCAGTGGATCGTGAGCGGATACGTCCTGGGATACGGCGGTCTGCTGTTGCTGGGCGGGCGTGCAAGTGATCTGTTCGGCCGCCGCAGGGTGTTCCTGGTGGCACTGGGGGTGTTCGGCGTCGCCTCTGTCGCGAGCGCCGTCGTCGACATCAATGCGGTCATCATCGCTCTGCGCTTCATCAAGGGGATCGCCGCAGCGTTCACCGTGCCCGCCGGCTTGTCGATCATCACGACGACGTTCGCCGAGGGGCCTGCACGCAACAAGGCTTTCAGTATCTACACCGTGTGCGGAGCGAGTGGCTTCTCGCTCGGTCTGGTCTTCGGCGGACTCCTGACCGAACTCTCCTGGCGCGCAACGCTTCTGTTTCCTGGGCCCGTCGCGCTTGCATTGCTCTTCGCGGGGCTGCGCGTGATCCCGACAGCGCCACGCACACCCATGCACTGGCGACAGTTCGACGCATTGGGCGCTCTGACGAGCACCGGTGCACTGCTGCTGCTCGTCTTCGCGGTCGTGCGCGCTCCCGAGGTCGGGTGGACCGCACCGGTCACGATCGCGAGTTTCGCCGCGTCGGCAATCCTGGGTGTCGCGTTCGTCGCCGTTGAGTTCCGTCACCGACACCCGCTGGTGCGTCCGGGAATCCTGCGGTCGGCGTTGCTGGTCCACGCGAACCTCTCCGGTGCGCTGATGTTCGGCGGTTACGTCGCGTTCCAGTTCGTCGTGACGCTCTACCTACAGGACTCGTTGGGTTGGTCGCCGCTGGGAATGGCGCTCGCCTTTCTGCCGGCAGGCGTGATCGTCGTCGCGAGCGCGACACGGATGGATCGCGTCCTCGACAGGGTTCCGACGCCACTTCTGCTGGTGGCCGGTTTCGCGTCGTTCCTCGGTGGTTACCTGTGGTTCTCCCGTGTCCAGCCGGGGATGTCCTACGCCGAGTTCCTGCTGCCGACCATCATTCTGTTGGGCGTCGGGTTTGCGCTGACCTTCCCGTCGATCAATTCACAGGGCACCGCGGGCGTCGCCGACGACGAGCAGGGCCTGGCCTCCGGCCTGGTCAACACCAGCGTTCAGGTCGGCGGCGCGGTGATGCTCGCGATCATCACCGCAATTCTGGCCAGTTCGGGCGTCACCCAGCAGCACGGTCAGTTGTTGGGCGGTATGTCGACGGCGATCTGGGTGGTCAGTGCCCTCGCGGTCGTCGGATTGTTCGGAGCGCTCGTTGCATCGTGGTGGTCGCGACGCCTCCCGGTCGGTGTGTGAGCTGTGTAGGGGAGCGACGTTTGCACCCGTGCCCCTTGAGTACTGGCACTCTCACGTATAGAGTGCCAGTAGGCACTGAAAGTGAACCTCGGCCACCCGCGACGACGAGGTTTCGTGCAGGGCCCGCAAACACATACATCGTTTCTCAGATGAGAAAGTTGAGGACTCACATCGTGGCGAGCGTGAACATCAAGCCGCTTGAGGACAAGATCCTGGTGCAGGCTGTGGAGGCCGAGACGACCACCGCATCCGGTCTGGTCATCCCGGATACCGCCAAGGAGAAGCCCCAGGAGGGCACCGTCATCGCCGTCGGCGAAGGGCGTGTCACCGAGCAGGGCAACCGCGTCCCTGTCGACGTCAAAGAAGGCGACACCGTCATCTACAGCAAGTACGGCGGCACCGAAATCAAGTATGCCGGCGAGGAGTACCTGATCCTCTCGTCCCGCGACGTGCTCGCGGTGATCGGCAAGTAAGACCCCACGGAGCAACGTGTGGTCGTTCCGCCCCGGGGTCTGTACGCAGACCCCGGGGCGGACTACGTTGTGCCCCCATTCATTTCCCAGTAGAAGGCACTCAAGAAGGAAATCATGGCCAAACAGATCGAATTCGACGAGAAGGCCCGCCGCTCACTCGAGCGCGGTATCGATCAGCTCGCTGACACGGTCAAGGTGACACTCGGCCCGCGTGGGCGACATGTGGTGCTGTCCAAGGCGTTCGGTGGACCGTCGGTCACCAACGACGGCGTGACGATCGCACGCGACATCGAACTCGAGGACCCGTTCGAGAACATGGGCGCTCAGTTGGTGAAGTCGGTCGCCACCAAGACGAACGACGTCGCAGGCGACGGCACGACCACCGCGACCGTTCTCGCGCAGGCAATCGTCAGCGAAGGACTGCGCAACGTCGCAGCGGGTGCGAGCCCCGTCTCGCTCGGTGCGGGTATCTCCAAGGCCGCCGACGCGATCAACGACGAACTCGTCCGCGTCGCAACGCCCGTCGAGGGTGAGAAGGCGATCGCCCAGGTCGCGACCGTCAGCTCGCGCGACCCCGAGGTCGGCGAGATGGTCGGCAAGGCGATGGCGACGGTCGGCACCGACGGCGTCGTCACCGTCGAAGAAGGATCGGGACTGCACACCGAACTGGTCGTCACCGAGGGCGTGCAGTTCGACAAGGGCTACCTCTCGCCCTACTTCATGACCGATCCCGACAGCCAGGAAGCGGTCCTCGAGGACGCCTACGTGCTCCTCTACCGCGAGAAGATCAGCTCGCTGCCCGATTTCCTCCCGTTGCTGGAGAAGGTCGCGCAGTCGGGCCGGTCGCTGCTGATCGTCGCCGAAGACGTTGAGGGCGAGCCGCTCTCGACGCTGGTGGTCAACTCGATCCGCAAGACCATCAAGGCCGTCGCGGTCAAGGCGCCGTTCTTCGGTGATCGTCGCAAGGCGTTCCTCGACGACCTCGCCGTCGTCACCGGTGGCACCGTGATCTCGACCGACATCGGACTCTCGCTGTCGACGACCGAGCTCGATCAGCTCGGCACTGTGCGTCGCGCTGTCGTCACCAAGGACACCACCACCCTCGTCGAGGGTGGCGGTTCGAAGGAGGCCGTCGCCGCACGTGCCGACCAGATCCGACGCGAGATCGACAACAGCGACTCCGACTGGGATCGCGAGAAGCTCGCCGAGCGGTTGGCGAAGCTCTCCGGCGGCATCGCCGTGATCCGCGTCGGCGCGCCGACCGAGACAGCACTCAAGGAGCGCAAGCACCGCGTCGAGGATGCGGTCGCCGCAGCCAAGGCCGCTGTCGAGGAGGGCATCATCCCCGGTGGTGGGTCTGCGCTCGTGCAGGCGTCGAAGGTCCTCGACTCTCTCGCAGAGGGACTCGGCCAGGACGAGGCGCTGGGTGTGCGGGTCGTTCGCGACGCCGTGCGGTCGCCGCTGTACTGGATCGCCAGCAACGCGGGCGTCGACGGTGCCGTGGTTGTCGACAAGGTCGCACGCCAGGAGACCGGTCACGGCTTCAACGCCGCGACGCTCTCGTACGGTGATCTGCTCGCAGACGGCATCATCGACCCGGTCAAGGTGACGAGGTCGGCGGTCGTGAATGCGGCGTCGGCGTCGCGGATGGTGCTGACCACGGAGGCCGCAGTTGCCGACGAGCCGGCCGGTGCGGCCGCTGATCACGGTCACGGACACGCGCACTGACCGATCGGCGCTCGCGGTCTGACGTCTGACGTCTGACCGCACGTGACACGAAGAAAGCCCGGGCCGACCACGATGGTCGGCCCGGGCTTCTTTGCGTTGTTATGGCCTGCTGAGTGTTCTCAATGGCCTGTTGCGCTGTGTGAGTGCTCGGTCAGCTCGCGATACGTCGTCCGACGCCGCGCTTCATCAGCATGCTGCGCTCGGACTCCGACAGTCCGCCCCAGATCCCGTAGGGCTCGGCGACCGCGAGAGCGTGCTCACGGCAATGTGCAATCACCGGGCACTGGTGGCACATTTCTTTCGCGCGACGTTCGCGCTGGGCACGTGCCCGTCCCCGCTCGCCGTCGGGATGAAAGAACATCGAGGAGTCGACGCCGCGGCATAGGCCTTGCATTTGCCAATCCCAGATATCGGCATTAGGTCCGGGGAGATGATTTGGCTGAGGCATGGCACGAACTCCTTTGATTCTCGAGGTACCGCTGCACTGCTCCACCGACCGCGAGATCGGCGGAACCACACTGGCGCATCGCCGCTATCGGCTGTGCATCGCAAACACTAGGCGGACGGCGGAAACAGCGTCAATAGTGCCTCTCGAGGACAAGATCGTTCAAAAAATTCCATCGTTGTTAACGAAATGTTGTGTGGTCGGCATCGGCTAGCACAGGCTGCCCCTGCCACCTGCAGAGACCCTTGTGGCAACCCCTCAAGGGGTCGTGAACTGCGCAGATGCGGATTGATTTCACTCTGGACCAGCGGAAGTACGATCGTAGGCGCCCGCGAGGCCGAGAACGCCGGGTAACACGGAGGAAATGTTCTCATCATGCGTACGTGACGTTGGCGTCGAATTAAAGAATTGTGACGGCAGGTTAAATTCAGGAAAACGGAGACAATGGAAGTGATGTGGACCACGGGATTGTGTTGAATTCGCTGCGAAATCAATGGTGGGAGGCCGTCGAACGCGGAGGGCTCGGCGACGGGGCTGCGGCGCTGACCATGCTCGACCGACTCCGTGAGCGCGCCAGAACGGTCGACGCCTGTGAGGTGATCTCACTGGCATGGAGTACCACGGCGTCGCTACACCGACAGTCGGGTCGACATGACCTCGCCCTCGGGTTCGACGCCGCGGCGCTCGCCGCACTGGACGATCCTTTCGGCTCCGCAGATCCCTGGGTTCGCGTTGCCGCGCACGACGCCGTCGTCGGGCTCGCCGCCGACAACCTCGGGCTGTTCCGATTCCCGGCGTCGGGTCGGCTACTCGCACGGGCTCGAGAGCTATACGGCGGCCGCGACGTCGTAGATGCGGACGCCGACGCGTGGTCGAGATTTGTCACCGATGTTCGCCCGCGCGTGCGAGAGCGTTGGGTCGGTGCTGAGCTGGCCATTTACACCGGAGACGCCGATCAGGCGCGTCGTCTCATCGGTGAGGCCCAGAAAATGATGGGCTCGGAGTCGTCGGACCATGAGCGTCATCACATCAAGACAGACCTCATTGCCGCGGCGTCGGCGAGCGATACATCCGACGCTGCTGCAGTTGCGCAGGCATGTCTGCGTCGAGCGCGCGCGGGCGGATTTGTGCCGCTGACCTGGGCATCGTTGTCTTTGCTGCAGGGCCTTGGCGACACGTCGTATACGACGATTGCAGCCATCGCCGCGTCGCATGACATGCTTGTGGATCGGGGGATGCCTTTCGCTGGCCGCTCGTAGATCCATCACGACCCGATTGATCAGGCAACACAAACGTGTAACACGGGAATCTCAACTGACGATGAAACTGACAGGTGTTGAGTTAGACGAAGCCGTCCGCGCAGCCGCGTCGGGCGACCGGGTCGCACTCACGTCAGTCCTCGAAAGTGTGCAGGAACCGATCGTGCGCTACTGCCGAGGGCGAATCGGTGTCGGAGAACGCCATTTGTTCTCCGCTGACGACGTGGCGCAGGAGGCCCTTATGGCTGTCATGACCGCGCTGCCCCGGTATCAAGACCAGGGGCGACCGTTCATGGCCTTTGTGTACGGCATTGCCTCGCACAAGGTGGCTGACGCCATGCGCGTCGCCGGTCGCGTGAAAGCCGACCCCGTCGAGCAGCTCCCCGAGGTCGTCCAGGTCACTGGGGGACCGGAGCAGAGCGCACTCGACGCCGACGCCAGCCGAGAGATGAAGGCACTTCTCGCGTTGATTCCGGAGAAGCAACGCGAAGTACTCATCCTGCGTCTGGTCGTCGGACTGTCGGCTGAAGAGACCGCAGAAGCCGTGGGGAGCACCCCCGGCGCGGTCCGCGTCGCGCAACACCGAGCATTGGCCAAGTTGAAGGAACAGCTGAGAAAGGCGGGAGGGCATGATGAACGACGAGCATGAGTCGCATCGTGGTCGCTCCGTGCCGGGTCGGCGGCAGTCGGGGGGCATGCACGACACCGGAACAGGTGCGTACAGATTTCCGACAGGGGAGTGGGCGACTCCCGACGACACACCCGTGGATATCTCCGCGGTTGCGTTCGACGACGCGTTCATCGACGCGCTGTCGCACGACGTACCGACGCCGACACGCGATGACGCCGAGTACGAGCTCGCGGGACTGCTCTCCGCGTGGCGCCATGAGTCGCTCGCCGATCCGCTGCCACTCGGCCCGACCGTCTCCGACGTCGAGAACGCCATCGCCGCGGAACATCCGCGCGCTCGGACCCGCACCATCGTGCGTACGCTCCGCATTGTCGCCGGTGCCGCCGCGGTTGCGATCGTTGCCGTTGCCGGGCTCACGGTGATGTCGCAGGGTTCCGAACCCGGCGACCCACTGTGGAACGTCAAGAAGGTCGTCTTCGCGCAGGCCGCATCGGAAACGCAAGCTGCATACGACGTGCGGTCGAACCTCGAGAAGGCCGAGGCCGAACTCGCCGCGGGCAACACTCCTGCCGCCGAATCGTTGATCTCCCAGGCGGAGAACTCGATGGGACCGGTCCGGGATTCCGATACCCGCTCACACATGGACGAGTGGATCGGACGGCTTCGAGCCGACACCGGGACCACAGCGCGCAGCGGTGCCTCGGCGACCTCACCGAACGGCGGAAACCCCGACACCTCACAGGCACGAACGTCTGAACCGCAACAGCCGACCGACCGCCTCACGAGTCAGACAAAGCCTGAGACGACGCCGCCCAGCACGACGCCGCCGACCAGCGAGACGCCGACGACCACGACAAAGCCGCCGACGACCACCACCACGACCACCACGACGGCGGCCAACGAAGGACCGTCGAGTAGCTGGCCCCCATCGAGCTGAGTGTCGCGCTCTAGCTGAATGTCGCCCTTTAGTTGAATGTCACCGTCTAGCTGAAGTCACCGTCGAGTGATCGGCTGTCAGTCAGACGGAGTAGGACCTTCCTTAATAGACAAGCCACGAGTTCCGCAGTCGCGGGGCTCGTGGCTTGTTGTGTGGTGTCGCCGACTACGCCGGGCAGAAGATCTAGAGGCCCCGACGTTCGTCGATACGGTCAGCGCTAGTTGTCGAGATGGTGATGCGCGTCGGCATAGCCGCGGCAGTAGTCCCACGTCACATAGGCGTCGGGACGCGGATCGACGGCAGGCTCGTGCGGCCGCACGGTCCCATCGATCAACAGTTGAAGTAGGTTGGCGCGCAGCATGTCCCAGTCGTGGTAGTGGTCTTCCTGGCAGTCGTCGCAGACCACGACGAGCCCACGAATCCCCCGATGTGCCAGCAACGCCTCATAGACGGCGAGGTCGGCCAGATCCTCCTCGACCGCGAGCCGCTCGCTCTCATCCAAAGGGATGCCAGGCTCCATCGAATCCAGCATCGAAGCCGGATCGCTGGGGTCGTCGGCGAACGGGTCTGGTGGAAGGCCCGGTGGGAGATGATCACGCACGACTCCACCGTAACCGATTGCAGCGCATGGCTGCCGCATCGCTCCACAGATTGTTTTTGCGCGGCTCGTGGCTGCGCCTCTCGCCCCGTTCTTCCTCCTCATCGCATCGTCGCTTCGCTCCTTGTTGTTTGCGCGGCTCGTGGCTGCGCCTTGTGCCCCGTTCTTCCTCCTCATCGCATCGTCGCTTCGCTCCTCGCTCTTCGTCGTGCAGAACGGGGCGGCGCAGCCACGAGCCGACGCCCTCGCTCTTCGTCGTGCAGAACGGGGCGGCGCATCCACGTGCCGACGCGATCGCTTCGCTGCGGGCGAAATCAGCGGCGTCCCATTACCAGATAGAATGGACGAATGACGCAGGTTCGCACCGGAGGAGACGACCCCGGCAAGGTCGCAATGCTCGGACTGACGTTTGACGACGTCCTCTTGTTGCCCTCGGCATCGGATGTGATTCCCAGTGAGGTCGACACATCCACGCGGGTGACCAAGGAGATCACGCTCCGCGTGCCTCTCGTCAGTTCGGCGATGGACACCGTCACCGAGTCGCGCATGGCCATCGCCATGGCGCGCGCGGGCGGCATGGGCGTCCTTCACCGCAACTTGTCGATCGAGGCCCAGGCCGGCCAGGTGGAGACGGTCAAGCGCTCCGAGGCGGGCATGGTGACCGATCCGGTGACCTGTTCGCCGAGCAACACCCTCGCCGAGGTCGACGCCATGTGTGCCCGGTACCGCATCTCCGGCCTGCCGGTCGTCGACGATCGCGGCGAACTCGTCGGCATCATCACCAACCGCGACATGCGCTTCGAGGTCGACCAGGACCGCCCGGTCTCCGAGGTGATGACCAAGGCGCCGCTCATCACCGCGCAGGAGGGCGTGTCCGCCGAGGCCGCGCTGGGCCTCCTGCGTCGCAACAAGGTCGAGAAGCTGCCGATCGTCGACGGCAACGGCAAGCTCACCGGCCTCATCACGGTCAAGGACTTCGTCAAGACCGAGCAGCACCCGCTCGCCACCAAGGATTCCGACGGTCGACTGCTCGTCGGTGCGGCCGTGGGAACCGGCGACCCGCAGTGGGAACGCGCGATGGCGCTCTCCGACGCCGGCGCCGATGTGATCATCGTCGACACCGCCCACGCGCATAACCGGCTGGTGCTCGAGATGGTCGCCAAGCTCAAGGCCGAGATCGGCGATCGCGTGCAGATCGTCGGCGGCAACGTCGCAACCCGTGAGGCCGCACAGGCACTCGTCGACGCGGGCGCCGACGCCGTCAAGGTCGGTGTCGGTCCCGGCTCGATCTGCACGACCCGCGTCGTCGCAGGTGTCGGTGCCCCGCAGATCACCGCCATCCTCGAAGCCGTCGCCGTATGCAACAAGGCAGGCGTTCCGGTCATCGCCGACGGTGGCGTGCAGTACTCCGGCGACATCGCCAAGGCACTCGCGGCGGGCGCGTCGACCGTCATGCTCGGTTCGCTCCTCGCGGGCACCGCAGAGGCTCCCGGCGACCTGATCCTGGTCAACGGCAAGCAGTTCAAGAGCTACCGAGGCATGGGATCGCTCGGCGCCATGCAGGGTCGTGGACAGGCCAAGTCGTACTCCAAGGACCGCTACTTCCAAGACGACGTGCTCGCCGAGGAGAAGCTGGTCCCCGAGGGCATCGAAGGACGGGTGCCCTACCGCGGGCCACTCGGCCAGGTGGTCCACCAGCTCGTCGGAGGGCTTCGCGCGTCGATGGGGTACACCGGATCGTCGACCATCGATCACCTGCAGGGTGCACGGTTCGTGCAGATCACCGCGGCGGGCCTCAAGGAGTCGCATCCGCACGACATCACACTGACCGCCGAGGCGCCGAACTACTATTCCCGCTGAACGTTGTCGTGGTCGTTGCGATCACGACGCCGCACAGTCGAATAGCAGTCCATCAAACCCCCTAGAGAGGCGCAACGGTGCGTGACCTGACCGATATCGGCATGGGCAGAACCGCCCGTCGAACATACGAACTCGACGACATCAGCATCGTCCCGTCACGACGGACTCGCTCGTCGAAAGAGGTGTCGACGGCCTGGCAGATCGACGCGTATCGATTCGACTCGCCGATCCTGAGCCATCCCACCGACGCGCTCGTCTCCCCCCAGATGGCGGTGACGCTCGGAAAGCTCGGCTCCCTCGGCGCGATCAACGGCGAGGGCCTCTGGGCGCGTCACCGCGACGTCGAGGGGAAGATCGCACAACTCGTCGACATCGCGCTCAACGATCCGGATCCGTCCGCGCCCGTGCGCTTTCTGCAGGAACTGCATCGCGCCCCGATCGATACCGATCTGCTCGGCGAAGCAGTGAGCTTTGTGCGCGACGCAGGCGTGACGACCGCCGTCCGGGTGAGCCGGCAACACGCGCCGGAACTGACGCCTGCTCTCCTCGCAGCCGGGGTGGAGATCCTGGTCGTACACGGCACGATCATCTCCGCCGAGCACGTCGTCCGGGGCGAAGAAGAACCACTCAATCTCAAGACGTTCATCGCCGAACTCGACATCCCGGTGATCGCGGGCGGCGTGCACGACCACCGGACAGCGCTTCACCTGATGCGGACCGGCGCTGCCGGCGTGATCGTCGGATACGGCTCCGCCGAAGGAGCGACGACGACGTCGGAGGTGCTCGGTATCGGCGTTCCGATGGCCACCGCCATCGCCGACGCCGCGGCGGCACGTCGGGAATACCTCGACGAGACCGGTGGACGCTACGTTCACGTCATCGCCGACGGCGACATCCACACCTCGGGCGATCTCGCCAAGGCGATCGCCTGTGGAGCCGACGCCGCGGTGCTCGGCACTCCGTTGGCCGCAGCAGCCGAAGCCCCAGGGCATGGCTGGTACTGGCCGTCGGCCGCAGCGCATCCCGACACTCCGCGCGGCGCACTGCTGCGCGTCGCGACCGACGAGGGCCGACCGAGCCTCGAGACCGTGCTCAACGGACCGTCCGACGACCCCTTCGGAGAGCTGAATCTCGTTGGCGCGCTGCGTCGTTCCATGGCGAAGGCAGGCTACTCCGATCTCAAGGAGTTCCAGAAGGTAGGGCTGTCGGTCCGCGCGTGAGGCCGCACCCGCCCATCAGGTGAGACCACCGTCACGTCATGTGACAACGAGCGTTAGAATGGTTGGCTATGGCAGCCCACCATGGTTTCGACAAGCTCAACCAGCGCAAGAACAAGCTCAACCAGCGCGAGAACAAGCTCAACCAGCGCGAGAACAAGCTCAACCAGCGCGAAAACAAGTCTGACTTCGACGTGCTCATCGTCGGTTCCGGTTTCGGCGGCAGCGTCAGTGCGCTGCGCCTCGTCGAGAAGGGGTACCGCGTCGGGGTGATCGAAGCCGGACGTCGGTTCGAAGACCACGAGTTCGCGAAGACGAGTTGGCGTCTGCACAAGTGGCTGTGGGCGCCGAAGCTCGGGCTGTACGGGATTCAGCGCATTCACGCACTCAAAGACGGGGGCTGGTGCACGAGTAGGTGACATCTGATCTGGCTTGCCCTGCCGGGCGGCCTGGAAGGATGCCAGCTGTGCCCA
>NZ_LZMI01000128.1:0-784 GCF_001665475.1 Gordonia sp. 852002-51296_SCH5728562-b
AAGGGAAAATTCTGAGCCCAACTGCCAAACGTGCCGCCATCGACATGCTCAAGGACGTGAAGAGCATGTCAGAACGTATGGCGTGCAAGGTCGTTGGGCTTTCCAGGTCGGCCTACCGTCGGCTACCGCACGCACGCACGCCAGCCGATCCGGACGCCGCACTGCGTGACCAGTTGCGCACCTATGCCCGCAAGAACCCCCGGCACGGGTTCCGGCGCGCGTGGGCGCACCTGCGCTTCGACGACGGCATCGAGATCAACAAGAAGAAAGTGCATCGGTTGTGGAAGGAGGAGGGCCTGCAAGTGCGGCGTGCTCCGCGCCGCAAACGCGCCGGCCAGTCATCGGTCCCGGTCGTGGTCGCGGACGCACCGAAAGTGGTGTGGGCATTGGACTTTCAGTTCGATTCCACCGTCGATGGGAAGAAGATCAAGATCGCGTCGATGGTGGACGAGCACACCCGCATGTCGTTGCTGAACATCGTGGACCGCTCGATTCCGGCTGAGCGGTTGATCGAGGAGTTGGAGAAGACGTTCGCGATCTGGGGTGGCCCGCCGATGGTGCTGCGCATGGACAACGGCCCTGAGTTCATCTCAGAAGCCCTGCAGGCGTTCTGTGCAGGGTCGGTGGGGATCTCCTACATTCCGCCCGGCACGCCGTGGAACAACGGGTTCATCGAGTCGTTCAACAACCGGTTGCGCGACGAGTGTTTGAACCGCAACTGCTGGCCCACCCTGTTGGAGGCCCGTGTGGTCATCGGCGACTTCAAGGCCGACCACAACCACCG
>NZ_LZMI01000129.1:0-13812 GCF_001665475.1 Gordonia sp. 852002-51296_SCH5728562-b
GAATTCGAGACCATCATCAACCACGAGGCCCCTCAGGCCGCGTGACTAACCCTGTCACCTATCCGTGCACCAGGCCCGGCCGCGGTCTATGGGTATTGGGGAAGTTGGGATCATCCATCTGATGCAATATGCAGTGCTGTACTGGATACCGTCAATATCGAACTGATCATATTCCCCAGCAGGGGGTTTCGAGGTCTGCAGTCGTGTGGTGGCGATATATCGGACTATTTGACGTGGAGCCAGGATGCCACCATTTCGACATATGTCAAGGTTGCTGGGTAGGCTGGGGGTATGCCGAAGACATTGCCGATCGTGGATATCAGTGCGCCGATTTGCTGTGCCCCGGTGTCGTCGGGTCCGCTCGATGATGATGACGCACTGGAGATTGCGTTGCGGCTCAAGGCGCTTGCTGACCCGGTGCGTATCAAATTGGTGTCGTTGTTGCTTGCCGATGAATCGGGTGAGGGTGTGTGTACGTGTGATCTCGCGACGGCGGTCGGGGTGACGGAGGCGACGACCAGTCATCATCTGGGGCAGCTACGCAAGGCGGGGATGGTGGCACCGCAGCGGCGGGGGATGAACGTGTATTACCAGGCGCGGCCGGAATCGTTGCAGGCGTTGTGCGCGGTGTTGGGGACGAGCACCGGCTGCTGAGGATGCGGTCAGTTCACGGTCGCGGTCGTCGTGGCCAGCGACCGGGCGTAGCGGGAGTAGGTGGTGGCTGCCAGTGCGGCGTGGCGTTCGGTCACCTTGCCATGAGGTCGCGTTCGGGGCGATCTGCATTCCTTGGTGACCGATGACCCTGGGTCTCACGGTCGTTGCCCATGCTTCTCGAATGACGCGTGCCGAGGTGGAACCCCTTGATTGGCAGCATTTTTGAGGGAGGAGACCGTGGCTCAGCTGTGATTCATCAGATGTAGTACTCGATGATTTACTGGTAACCCTGCATATTCGGTTGTTGCATATTGTCTGGACCCTGTCGATGAGAGACTCGAGCTGAGGTCAGCTCTCAGCTCAGGGGCGACTCACGGGTATGACGCGAACAATGCCGTCCAAGCCTTCGAAGTCGTTGGGGTTGGTGGTGTAGAGGGGAAGCCTGGCTGCGGTCGAAACAGATGCGATCATGAGGTCCGCCAGTCGTCTCCGCGGCGTTCTTCCGCGAGCTTGGACCGCGGCGCTGATGCGGCCGAATGCGCGAGCAGCATCAGTGCCGAACGGTAAGGGGTCGAACTCGTTCTCGACGCGCTGGAGAACATCCGCGCGGCGTGCGCGTTCGTCGGAGGCCTGTGGGTCGTCGCCAGTAACCAGGTGTACGCCTGCGGAGAGCTCAGCCAGGGTGATCGCACTAATTGCCATCTCGTCCGGCAGTTCCGCAGGCTCGATTGCGTGGCGAAGAATCAAGATGTTGGTGTCGAGTAGCCCCCGCCGTACTTCGTCAGGCATACGGGTCGCTCAACGTTTCGTCATATACGCGGTCCTGATCAGACCGGAACTTCTCCACATCAATCAATGGAGCCGACACCGAGCCGCGGGCGAACTCTGTGCGGGAAACAAAGCTGCGTCGTCGACGTAGGGGGACGAGTTCTCCTATCCCACGGCCGTCGCGGGTCACCGTAAAGGAATCACCGGACTCCACCGCATCCATGATCTCTTTGGAACGCATGCGGAGGTCGCGTTGGCTTACCTCGCGCGGCACACTCATGTGCTACATGATAGCACGGAATGGCACGAAGTAGAGCCGTAGCGAACGTCGTCGAGGGCGGGACGCTCGGTGGCGGCTCGTGGAACTCGAACGGTAGCTTGGCGATGAGTTTCGGCAGTAGTTGTGGTCAACAATCACGCAAAGCCGTTCCACCCCGGAGCGGCGGTTAGCCGTTTCATCACCAGGTCCAGGAGAGTCATGCGCACACTTGTCGTCTCAGCTTTCGTTTCACTCGATGGAGTCATGGAGGCCCCTGGTGGGGAGCCCGGGTACCGCAACTCGGGTTGGACGTTCAGGGATGTCGCTTTCGATCCGGCGGCGTATGAACTCAAGGGCCGCGAGCAGCACGAAACAGCTGCCTTGCTGTTAGGGCGCCGATCGTATGAGGCGTTCGCGCCGGTCTGGCCCACAATGGACGAATTCGCGGGGTACAACTCGATGCCCCGCTACGTGGTGTCAACGACTCTCGACGGTGACGACAAGCGGTGGCCGGCGACGGTGCTGCGCTCAATCGACGAGGTGCGCCGACTCAAGGAGGGTGACGGTGGCCCGATTGCGGTGCACGGCAGCGCCACGTTGGGTGCCGCGCTGGCCGACGCCGGTCTAGTCGACCGATACCACCTACTGGTGTTTCCGCTCCTGCTCGGCGCCGGAAAACGGCTGTTCAGCCAGACCGATAAAGACGCAACCAAGCTCGTCCTAGTCGAACATGAGGTCTACAACAACGGAATTCAAAAACAAGTTCTCGACGTCCAACGTTAACGCCTGCGATGTTGGGGTGGACCGACGACGACGATCCGGCGCTGCTCTCGAACCGCGCGTTTCGGTGCTACTGGATACCCTGCGTATCACTTCGATGCGTATTGCTGTGGTTGGTGCGCTCGAAATTGCGCGTATCCGGCGATGTTAGGCGTTGCTGCGGCGTTCGATGAGGACGACGTCTCGCCAGTGGCCGTTGTGTTGGCCGATGCGTTCTCGTGTTCCGACGGTGCGGAATCCGTGGGCGTGGTGCAGTGCGAGGCTGGCGTGGTTCTCGGGGAAGATTCCTGTTTCGATGGTCCACACTCCTGCGGTTTCGGTGGAGTCGATGAGCGCTTGTAGGAGTGCGGTGCCGACGCCCTTGCCGGAGTGGTTGGGGTCGACGTACACACTGTGTTCGATGACGCCGGTGTAGACGCACAGGCTCGATGCCGGTGATGCGGCGATCCATCCGGTGACGTTGCCGTTGGGGTCGAGGGCAACGAATCGGTGGTCGGGTAGGTGATCGCGGTCGAAGTCGGGCCAGGTTGGGGCGGCGGTCGCGAAGGTTGCGTTGCCGGTGTCGATGCCGGCTTGGTAGATCGCGAGGACTTGGGGTCCGTGTTCGGGCGCCATTGGTGCGATGACCGCGCGTGTTGTGTGGGGCTCGGAGGGGTTGCTGCTGGTGGTCACTGGTTTGGGTTCAGTTCGCTGCGCTGGGCGTGCAGGCGGTGTTCGTGTACCCAGTTGTGGGCGGCGATTTGGACGGCGTCCCATGGTGATCCCAGGGGTGGGGTGTAGGACAGGTCGAGTTCGCTGAGCGCTTCGACGGTCATGCCGTGGTGCAGGGCTGTGGCGTAGGTGTCGATCCGTTTGGCGATTTCGGCGGTGCGGTGGCCGATGAGTTGGGCTCCGAGCAGTGTGCCGGTCTTGTGGTCTGCGGTGATGCGGATGTTGATGGGGGTGGCGCCTGGGTAGTAGGCCTTGTGGTCGTCGGGTGTCGAGGTGGTCGATACTGGTGTCCAGCCGCGGTCGGCTGTGAGGGCTTCGGCTTCTTTGAGGCCGGTGCGGGCGGCGACGAGGTCGAAGATTTTGACGACTTGGGTTCCGAGGGAGCCGGTGTAGCGGGCGGTGCCGCCGAGGGCGTTTTCGCCCGCGACGCGGCCCTGCTTGTGTGCGGTTGTTCCGAGTGGGAGCCAGGTGATGCCGAGTTGGCGGTGGTGGGTGTGGACGGCGTCGCCGGCGGCGAAGACGTCCGGCAGGTTGGTGCGCATCTGTTCGTCGACTGCGATGGTGTTCTTGATTCCGAGGTTGGCGCCGGCGGCGGCGGCGAGGTCGGTCTCGGGGCGCACGCCGACCACGACGAGCACGAGGTCGGCGGTGAGGTGGTCGGTGTGGCCGTCATTCGCGGTGGTGACGGTCAGGTCGCCGTTGTCGGCGCGGTCGATGGCGGTGACCAGGGTGTTGGTGCGTACGTCGACTCGGTTGCGGACCAGTTCGTTGTGGACGAGGGTGCCGAGTTCTGGTTCGACGGTGGGGAGGACTTCGGGGAGGGCTTCGATCTGGGTGACGGCTAGGCCTCGGGTGGTGAGCCCTTCGGCCATCTCCAGGCCTATGTAGCCGGCGCCGATGATGATCGCGGTCTTCGGGTCGGTGGTGGTCAGGGTGTTCATGACGGCGAAGGTGTCGCCCATCGAGTGCAGGAGGTGAACGCCGTCGTCAGGGCCTAGTTGGTCGAGGCCGGTGATCGGTGGCCGCACTGAGACCGCGCCGGTCCCGACGATGAGAGCGTCATAGTCGAGGTCTCGTGAGACGCCGTCGGGCCCGGTGACGGTGAGGCGGTGCCCGGCGGTGTCGATCGCGGTGGCCCGGGTGTCGGTATGAACGGTCATGCCGGTGGCGGCGAGGTCGGCGGCGGTGCGGTGGGCGAGGTTGCTCCAGTGCGTGACTTCGCCGGAGACGTAGTACGGGATGCCGCAGATGGAGAAGTTCGGGTAGGCGTCGGCGACGACGACGGTGACCTCGCTGGTTGGGTCGAGCTCGCGAGCCCGCAGTGCGGCGGAGATTCCGGCGTCTGATCCGCCGATTGCGATGATCTTGCGTGCAGGCATGGGTGTCGGTTCCTTCCGAAGGGACACGGGTATGTGAGGTAGAGCAGGGTGCCGCGCTGTTGGGAGAAGTCGCGGGAGCGTGCGGGCAGGCCGATCAGCGGCGGTCAGGTAGTGGCAGGTAGGAGCTCGGCGAGGAGGTTGCGGACGCGGTAGTTGAGGTCGTCGCGGATCAGACGAACGGTCTCGATGGGGTGGTTGTCGGGGTCGGCGACTTGCCAGTCCAGGTACCGCTTGCCCGGGTAGATCGGGCAGGCGTCGCCGCAGCCCATGGAGATCACGACGTCCGCGGCCGCGACCACATCGTCGGTGAGCGGCTTGGGGAACTTGGCGGCGAGATCAAGGCCGATCTCTGTCATGGCTAGCTCGACGATCGGGTTGATGTCCGCCGCGGGTAGAGACCCGGCTGAACGTACGTGCACTCGTCCTGCCGCGTGGTGGGTCAGGAGCGCGGCGGCCATCTGTGAGCGGCCAGCGTTGTGGACGCAGATGAACAGCACTTCGGGCACGGTCGTGGTGGTTGCGCCGGTGGACTGCGCTAGGGCGGCGAGGCGTTCTGCGGCGAACCTGCCTGTCAGGGTCACCAGGTGAGTGTGGATGCGGGAGGTGCGCCGCAGCGCGGTGTAGGACTCGAATACGACCCGTTCGACGGTCTGTTCGGACACGATCCCTCGGTACTGGGCGGCGAGCCTCTCCGCGGTTCGCGATAGCAGGGCTTGGGGCATCAGCAGATCTGGTGTCCCGGCTGATTCGGTCGTGGCGTCGGCGTTCATCAGGCTTCACCCCGGTTCGTAGATACCGACCCAGCTCCGGCGTTAGCGCGCGGTGAGTTCGGCTGCCAGCGCGGTGACGCGGGCAGCGATGTCGTCGCGGACCAGGCGCATTCGTTCGATCCCGTCGATTCCGCGCTCGGACGGTTCGTCAGTGTCCCAGTTGATCAACCTGACCCCGGCGGGGGCATCGACCACGGCTTCTCGGCCGAGAGTGACCACCAGGTCGACGCGGGCGAGCAACTCGGGATCGATGGGCTTGGGAGTCTCGCCGGTGATGTCGATGCCGACCTCGGCCAGGCTCTCGGCAGACAGCCCGTTGACCGCGGTGCCGGGTTTGGTTCCGGCCGAGTGCACCTCGACGGCCTCGCCGACCGCCTTGCCCATCAGGCCGGCGGCCATCTGAGACTTGCCGCCGTTCTTCACACACACGAACAGCACACTCGGCGTGGCCGCGTTCTCGGTGATCGTCAGGTCGTCGGGCATCAGTTCATGCTCCTAGAAGAGTCCGCGGAAGCGGAGGTAGAGGACGGGGTGAGGGGGAAGCGTTTGCGTAGGGCAAGGGAGACATAGACCAGGCCGACCAGCACAGGGACCTCGATCAACGGACCGACCACGCCGGCGAGGGCTTGGCCGGAGGTCGCGCCGTAGGTGGCGATCGCGACGGCGATGGCGAGTTCGAAGTTGTTGCCTGCCGCGGTGAACGCAAGCGTGGTGGTGCGTTCGTAGCCCAGGCCCATAACCGCACCCAGGAGGTAGCCGCCGCCCCACATCACTGCGAAGTAGACCAACAGTGGCACGGCGATGCGGACGACGTCCCAGGGACGGGAGGTGATCTGTTCGCCCTGCAGGGCGAAGAGGATGACGATCGTGAACAGCAGTCCGTAGAGTGCCCACGGCCCGACCTTGGGCAGGAACTTCGCTTCGTACCAGTCGCGGCCCTTGGTCTTCTCGCCGATCCGGCGTGACAGGTATCCGGCGAGCAGCGGGATGCCGAGGAAGATCAGCACCGACTTGGCGATCTGCCACGGAGAGGTGCTGATGGTCGTCTGTTCCAGGCCCAGCCAGCCCGGCAGGATTGAGAGGTAGAACCAGCCCAGGACGGCGAACATCACCACCTGGAACACCGAGTTGAGCGCCACGAGGACGGCTGCTGCCTCACGATCGCCGCAGGCGAGGTCGTTCCAGATGATGACCATGGCGATGCACCGTGCGAGGCCGACGATGATCAGGCCGGTCCGGTACTCGGGTAGGTCGGGCAGGAAGATCCAGGCGAGGGCGAACATGAGCGCTGGGCCGAGCACCCAGTTCAGTAGCAGCGATCCCAGCAGTAGTTTGCGATCGCCGGTGACGGTGTCGAGGCGGTCGTAGCGCACCTTGGCCAGGACCGGGTACATCATTATCAACAGGCCCAAGGCGATAGGCAGTGAAACGCCGTCGACCTGGATCTTCTCCAACGCGGTGTTCAGTCCGGGGATCATCCGGCCCAGCAGCAGACCGGCGACCATGGCGACGCCGATCCACACCGGCAGGAACCGGTCCAGAGTCGAGAGCTTGCCGACGACCGGCTGATGCCCGGCCGTCGGGGTGGGGCTGGTCACGAGTGAACCTCCATCGAGCTGGCGAGCTCGCCGGACTGCAGGATCCCGGCGAGCGAGGACAGAACATCGGGGATAACGCGGTAGTACACCCACGACGCGCGGCGCTCAGACTCGAGCAAACCGGCGTTCTTGAGGACCTTCAGGTGATGGGAGATCGTCGGTTGCGAAACGTCGACGGCCGGGGAGATGTCACACACGCACGCCTCACCGCCCTCGTGGCTGGCGATCAAGCTGAACAGTCGCAACCGGATCGGGTCGGCGAGTGCTTTGAACACCACAGCAAGATCAACCGACTGCCGCTCCGAGAGGGGCTCACGCACCAACGGTGAGCACCGCACAGTGACATCGGTCAACGGAATCGAGTTCGACATACATCGATATTGACAGATATCGATACTGGTTGCAAGGGTGCATGCAGTCCACGTTCGAAACGGGACTGGTCGCCACCCCGGCATCGGGTGGCGACCAGCCTGGCAGCCCTAAGAGAAGGTCGCGTTCAGCAGCAGTTCGCCGCGGGAGTGCAGCATGCCGCGGACGTAGATTCGCCGACGGGGGCCGCGGCGGCGACCGGTTCGCCGTTGAAGGTCTCAGCGTCGGCCAACACGGTGTAGACCTCCCACCGCTCGGCGTCGGGAGCAGTGACCCACACCTTGTCCTGAGTGGCAAAGCAGCAGGTTGCTCCGATCTCCTCTTCGGTGAACAGCTTCTCTTCGGTGAATCGGGCGATCTCGGCGTGCACCTTCTCACTGGAATCGACCTCAACGCCGAGGTGATTGATGCTGCCGCCCTGGCCGGGATTCTCCAGCAGCACCAACTTCAGTGCGGGCTCAGTGACGGCGAAGTTGGCGTAGCCCGGCTTGACCTTCGCCGGGCCGACGCCGAACAGCTTGGTGTAGAAGGCGATCGACTGGTCGAGATCGTCGACGTTGAGGGCGAGTTGCACGCGTGACATGAGATCCTCCAAGGATTCGACATACATCAAAAGTGTTGCGACTCAAGTTCTAGACCAGAGTTTGACATATGTCAACGGATGGGTAGGTTGGGGTCATGCCCAAGACGCTCCCTGTGGTCGACATCAGTGCTCCGATCTGCTGTGCACCGATCTCCGCAGGTCCAATGGAAGCGGATGCGGCCCTAGAGCTGGCTCTCCGGCTCAAGGCGCTGGCCGATCCGGCGCGAATTCAGCTGGTCTCCATCCTCATGGGCGCCCGACCAGGTGCGATCAGCACCAGTGATCTCGCCGAGGCGCTCGCACTCTCGGCGGGTACGGTGAGCCACCACCTCGGTCAACTCAAAAAGGCGGGCCTAGTCAGCTCCGAGCGTCGAGGCGTGAACGTCCTGCATCGCGCCGAACCGGACTCGCTGGAAGCACTGAGAGGAGTGCTCGACACCTGCTGTTAGCCGGGGTGATCGGCATCGCGCCGCACGGCGTTAGCTGCGTAAGTCCGATACTGGCGTTCGACGGTGTAGTCGGGGAGCGACTCGGCGATGAGGTCGGCCAGTGTATCGCCTTCGTGAAGCCAGCCGGCGACGTCGAATCCGCGACGCCACGTGTGCTGGTCGTCGCTCGGTGCGTCGGCGAAGTTCGCCGTCCACGCGTCGAGCCACGTACGCAGCCGGACGACGACGGAGTCGGGAAACCCGAAGTTCGCGGGTGTCAGCAGTTCGGATCTCTCTTTTCTGGGCGAGTCGGGGAAACTCGAGCTATGCAAGTTGAGGTCCTGTATGTCGATGGATGCCCACATTGGAGGGAAGCTGCGGGTCGAGTTGAGGATGCTGCGGCGGCGTTGAATGTTGGAATCGACCTTCGTTTCAGGCTGATTTCGTCGGAGGTGGAGGCGGCGTCGTTCGCTGGATCTCCGACGATTCTTGTTGATGGACGTGATGCGTTCGAAGGTGCCGCTGGGGTTAATGATCTTGCGTGTCGCGTCTACCTCACTGACTCGGGTCTTGCTGGAGTGCCGACTGTCGAGCAGTTGGCGTTCGTGCTAACGGAGCGTAGTCATCGGTAGCGAATCTATGGTCGGCCGGGATGTTATGGGGCTGCCTCTATCTGGGTCGGGGTGTCCGAGTTGCGCGGAACTTGGCTAATAGTACGTTTTCTTGAACAGATGTTTCTGTGAGCGGCAACTTCTTGAGTTCGGGGAGTAGTTGGCCGGGTTTGATGAAGCGGTGCGGTGCGCCTTCGAGTCGGTGGAGAATGCGGGCCGGTGGGGTACTGAGGAGGTCGTAGCCGACCAGGACTCCTCCTGGTTTGAGCACTCGGACTGCTTCGGCTAGTGCTTGCTCCCAGTCGACGACGTGGTGGAGCATGATGAACGAGACGACCATGTCGAACTGGCCGTCGGCGAATGGTAAAGCAGTTGCGTCTGCAACCCGGGTGTGCGCGCGGTCACCGAAGGCGCGGAGGCGGTCTTGAGCGGCTGTGACCATTCGGGGGTCGAAGTCGGTGACGGTAATGGTTGTCGTCTGCGGTTCTGGGCTTGCCGCCAGAATGTGGGCCGCCATAGCGCCACCGCCGCCGCCAATCTCGAGGAGGGCGCCGTTGGGCTGGACTCCTTGTAGAGCCCAAGGGAGCACCCACCGACTGGTCGCGGTCTCCCATGGTGCGCTTCGGCAGAACAGTGCTTCGACTTGTGACATCGACGGCATCGCGGATTGCTCCTTCGGGGTGCGGGTGAGGTGGGAGCTTCGATTCCACCGTGCCTGGACGCTATCATCGTCGTATGACGATGAATAGATGTTCGGTGATGGTGGGGACGGAGCTCGATCCTGCGGTCGCGTTGTTTCGGAGTTTGTCTGACGGGACCCGGCTAGCGATCGCGGCTCGATTGGCCCGCAGTGGTGAGGCTCGAGTGGCTGATCTGATGGCTGAGTTGGGTCTTGCTCAGTCGACAGTGTCCGCGCATGTTGCGTGCCTGCGGGACTGCGGATTGGTGGTGGGTCGGCCAGAGGGCAGGCAGGTGTTCTACCGTCTGGCGCGGCCGGAGCTTCTCGACCTGCTGGCGGCGGCTGAGACGGTGCTTGCTGCGACGGGCAGTGCCGTAGTGCTGTGTCCCAACTATGGGTTGGACAGTGCCTGCGATGGTGAGGCCACTGCCGGCGCGGTCGTTGAGGAGATCCGCGGTGTGGGGGGTGATCGACGATGAGTGATGCATGTGGATGTGGGCACGACGAGATCGGGGAGGATGAGCAGGCGCCTGGACATTGGTGGAACGTCCGAGAACTTCAGGCAGCTGCGGTTGCCGGATTGTTGTTGGTGGCCGCCTATCTCACTGGCTGGGCAGATGGTCCGAGGACGATCAGTACGACCCTGGAGTGGGGTGCTCTGCTAGTAGGCGCGGCGACGTTTGTCCCGTCGACACTGCGGCGGCTGGCATCGGGGAAGATCGGCGTTGGAACGCTGATGACGATCGCTGCGGTGGGTGCGGTGATTCTCGGTGAGGTCGGGGAAGCGGCGATGCTCGCGGTGTTGTTCTCGATTAGCGAGGGCCTTGAGGAGTACGCCGTTGGTCGTACTCGTCGGGGCCTGCGGGCGTTGTTGGATCTGGTCCCAGATTCGGCGATGGTGTTGAGGGCGGGCGTCCCGACAGCGGTGTCGCCGTCAGTTCTTCGTGTCGGGGATCAGATCCTGATCAAGCCGGGTGAGCGTATCGCCACTGATGGGCGCATAAGCGAGGGGCGATCGTCGCTGGATGTATCGGCGATTACTGGCGAATCGGTGCCGATTGAAGCGAATCCTGGGGACGTCGTGTTCGCGGGATCGATCAACGGCACTGGTGTGTTGGCCGTTGATGTCAGCGCTACTGCGGAGAACAATTCGCTGGCGAAGATTGTGCAGATTGTCGAGGCGGAGCAGTCTCGAAAAGGCGATGCGCAGCGGTTAGCTGACCGGATTGCTGAGCCGCTGGTTCCGGCAATCATGCTCATGGCCGCTGTGATCGCGGGTATCGGCGCAGTGTTTGGCGACCCGGCGACGTGGGTGGAACGAGCTCTTGTGGTGCTGGTGGCAGCCTCACCCTGTGCGCTGGCAATCTCGGTTCCGGTGACAGTGGTTGCTGCTATCGGCGCCGCCAGCAAGATTGGTGTGCTGGTCAAAGGTGGTGCGGCGTTGGAGTCTCTCGGCCGGGTCCGGATCGTGGCTGTTGACAAGACGGGAACGCTCACCGCGAACAAGCCGGTTGTTGTCGGTGTTGCTGTTGGCGGTCAGGCGAACGAGGTCGCGGGAGAACCCGGTGTGACCGGCGACGTTGGGCATTCGATTGAGCAGGCGCGAGTGCTCGCGGTTGCCGCGGCGCTGGAAGCTCACAGTGAACATCCTCTGGCTCGTGCGATCCTTGCAGCTGACGGTGGGGTGAGTAGGGCTGCGACTGATGTACAGGCGGTGCCAGGAGCGGGTCTGACCGGTCTGGTCGAGGGTCGCCCCGCTCGGCTTGGGCGGCCGGGTTGGATCGATGCGGGTGCTCTGGCCGACCGGGTCGCGGCCTTTCAAGCTGATGGTGCAACCGCGGTTCTCGTCGAGGAAGACCAACGTCTCCTCGGAGTCGTCGCGGTACGTGATGAGCTTCGCCCCGAAGCACGGGAGGTCATCACGCACATGCACGATTCTGGAAATGCCGTGGTGATGCTCACCGGTGACAATGCCGCGACGGCGACTGCTCTTGCACAGATCGCCGGGATCGACGATGTCCATGCGGATCTGCGTCCAGAAGACAAGGCACGAATCGTGTCCACGCTGCGCGGCGACGGATTCATCGCAATGGTCGGTGACGGGGTCAACGATGCTCCCGCACTGGCCACAGCTGACTTGGGAATCGCCATGGGCGCGATGGGTTCTGATGTCGCGATTGAAACCGCGGACGTGGCACTGATGGGCGAGGACCTGCGGGTGCTGCCTCAAGCGCTCGATCATGCTCGTCGGGCGCGGACCATCATGCTGCAAAATGTGGGGCTGTCCCTTGGTCTGATCGCCGTTCTCATCCCGCTCGCACTGTTCGGGTTGCTCGGGTTGGCCGCGGTGGTCGCTGTCCACGAACTCGGTGAGATTGTCGTCATCGCCAACGGCGTCCGTGCTGGGCGGGTCAAGAACCGCCTGACGATGGCCGATACCGCTGGAGCATCGGTAGCAGTCGGGGCGAACCGATGACCCCGTCTGGTCCGGCGGTGTCAGGCGGTAGGTCGGGATATGCCCGCCGCCTGGGGATGCTGCTGCTGGCCCTGACCTTCGTCATCGTTGACGTGGCCGTCAAGGCATGGGCAGTCGATGCACTTGACGGCACCCGAATAGAGGCCGGGCCGGTGGACCTGCAGTTAGCGTTCAATTCGGGCGCGGCCTTCTCCTTGGCCGCCACCGCTCCGGGGTGGGTACTGCTGGTCATTCCCGCCGCGGTCACGTGTGGGGTCGCGGTCCTCGGTTGGCGTACCGCAGACTCCCACGGACTGCTCTGGCGCGTCGCGATTGCCGCCGTCCTGGGCGGAGCGATCGCTAACATCATCGACCGCATACCGGACGGAAAAGTCACAGACTACCTACACACCGGTTGGTGGCCCACGTTCAATCTCGCCGACACGTTCATCGTCCTAGGCGCCCTCACCCTCGTCGTGTGCATCATTGTCGACCCACACGAATCACCATCGCAGAACGAGGGGCAGGTACCGGCTGAGGACCAGTGAGCTGGTGCAATGTTGTGCTGTCTCCGGACCGTGATGGTCCGGCCGACGTCACCGCAGTCGTCGGCCGGCATACCGAGCCCACGTTTCGCCGGAGCGTTCAGCGTGAAGGAACGCAACCTGATGGCTGTAGCCCAATGCGTCGGCGACGACGGACGGAGGGCACTCGAGCACGAGGTCGTCGAGTGCGCTGTTGCGGGCACCGAGGTTGCTCATGCCGATCAGGCGCAGGCGATGCATGATCGTGTCGGGATGGAGATGATCTCCGGCATGCGTGCCGGGAAACAACCAGGGATTGCCGTGTCCACTGGTGCGTTAGATTCGTGCGATGGGCGAGCACGTCGCGGATGAGTTGAGCGAACGGTTCGGGCACGTCGACGGGGTGCTTGCCGAACGTGATCGCCATCGGATTGCCGTCGATGATCGATGATGTCTGCAGTCGGACAATGCTTTTCAGCGGCTGCGCATACAGCAGAATCAGGACCCCAGCGACTCTGTAAGGGAGAGTCTCACTGTCACCAGAGAGCAGTTCGCTGATCCAGGCGATCCGCTGGTCTTGAGTCAAGGATGGTGTCGTCTTCGGAGCCCGGTGGCCGAGCTGCACGGCGGTATTGAGTCTGTCTTGTTTGCAGATGACCAGGTGGCGTGTCCCCCGTGAACCGGTCCGGGTTGCTTTAGAGTCCCGATTGCCCTGATGAGGGCGGAGAAGGGACGATGAGGACCATGGCAGGACGCAAGCGTCACTCGGCGGAGGACATCGTGCGCAAATTGCGCCGGGCCGACGAGTTGGCCGCCGAAGGCAAGACCGGCGAGGAGATCGCCGCCGATCTCGAGGTGTCGGCGGCCACCTTGTACAACTGGCGCCGCCAGTACGGCGGTATGGACGGTGACGCCGCGAAGGAACTCAAAGAGCTGCGCGAGCAGAACAGCCGACTCAAGCGGTTGCTCGCCGATGCCGAACTCGAGAAAGACGCGCTGCGGGAGATCGCCAAGGGAAAATTCTGAGCCCGACCGCCAAACGCGCCGCCATCGACATGCTCAAAGACGTCAAGAACATGTCAGAACGTATAGCGTGCAGGGTAGTTGGGCTTTCCCGTTCCGCCTATCGACGGCTGCCGCAAGCGCACACCCCGGCCGACCCCGACTGGTATCGAGATCAACAAGAAGAAAGTGCATCGGTTGTGGAAAGAAGAGGGCCTGCAAGTGCGGCGCGCTCCGCGGCG
>NZ_LZMI01000130.1:0-42890 GCF_001665475.1 Gordonia sp. 852002-51296_SCH5728562-b
CGGCGATCGCGTCGATGGCGTTGGCGGGTATCCACATTCAAAATCCGAATCGGCAGTATCTCGCACGTCGCGAAACCGAGAAGGCCATCGAAATCTTCAGCGCTCTCGACCTGATCGACGATCAACGTGACGCCGAGATCGTGCTGGCGTACTGCCTGGCGATGGTCGGGGAGTGGACCCGGGCCAACGCCTTGTACGACGGAGCGAGGCAACACTACGTCGAGGTCGACCGACCCGACAAGGCTGCGGCCGTCGACTACAACCTCGCCAACATGTATGTCGCACTGCAACAGTTCGACCGCGCTGACGCGGCATTCGAATCGGCGGCCAAGGGTCTTGCCGATGCCTGCCAGCATCATCAGCTGTCGCGGCTGGAATGGAACCGGGTAAAGCGCTACTTCACTGAGGCTGCAGTCAACTCCGCCGATCGAGCGGCGTTGACCCGCAATGCGGTTGACGCCGCGCTCACCTCGCTGATCGCCGCGGACTACGAGCGTTTCCAGTTCGTCAGTCCCCGGCGTCGTGCCGACTGGGCGAGCTCCCTGCGCGAGAGAACCGCAATGACTTTCTCGATCGCCGCGACCTTCGGTGACGCTGCACTCGTCGCGGACCTCATCGAGTGGGGCATCAACGGTGGGGTGTACGGCTCGCCGGGTGCAGAAGCGCCACCGGCCAGCGAGCCGGTGCTTGAGGATCTCGATGACGGGTTCGGAGACGCGCTGCGCTCGGCGGACGCCGACGATGCCGCCATAACCATGGGCGCAGTCAATCTTCTTGCGCGACCAGATCTTCCGATGGCACCACCGCCGGCGCTGGTCGGCGCCGACGGGAACGTAGTGTTGGGTCGTTACCGAGAGATGGCGGCCAGGCTCGACCCTGATGTCGATCGAGTCCTGGCCATTGTCCCGTCGGTTGCCGCCTGGTGACGGCGCCGGTGGTGACGTGCGAGTGCACATCACCACCGACCGGGATACTGCCGGGTCGCTTACGCCGCGACGTCGTCGTCGAGCGGATGCGGGCCGCTCGGTTCGGGTTCGACGTCGACGATCTGCTCAGTGGGTGGGACGATCATGCGCAGCCGTTCCAGGTTGTCCCACCCGATGGCGACGGATCCTTCTACGGGCGACGGCAGCGTGACGGGCCGGAACATCTCACCCGCGTGCCCGAATTCGCTGCGCAGCTTGAGGATCAGCTGCGTCGCCGGCAGCATGGCGTCCTGCAGTTCGCGGTCCGCGTGAACCAGAATGCGGCCGGCTTCGACATCGAGGCTCGACAGTCGCTGGTAATTGGCTGCCAACGACTCCTCGAGCGACTGCTTGCGCTTGTCCTCGGCGGTGATCCGCGCTGCGAGCGCGTCGCGGCGTGCCACCTCGGGTGATGGCGCCATGGCTTCGACGCTGGCGACGATCAGCGGTGCCACCGTAACGGCGATGCCGATCGCGACGCCGATCCAGGGCGCCAGCGGCGCTGCTTCCGAGGTCCCGGCGGCGATGCCGATGCGGTGGAAGATCGACGCCGCCACTACTGCGGCCAGCGCGACGATGACCACGGTCGCGATGCCGAGAACCAGCACGTGATCGGCCATGTTGCGTGCCTTACGCTGCGGATGCCCGTCGTCCCCGGCTTTGTCATGTTCACCGATTTCGTTGCCTCGTCGGTGGATTCGCCGCCACAGGGACTGACCCAGTTGGTGGGCGAACGCGGCGAGCACCAGTGCCCCCATCAAGCTGAAGCCGGCCGCAGTGATGAATTTGGCGGTGTTGGCTCCGGGGTTCTTGATGAGCGAGCCGAAGCTGGTGTTCTCGATGGTGAGCATCAGCATGAACAGCGCGACCACGTCGATCAGCAGGATGCTGTTGGCGACGATCCGCCAGACGCGCTTCACCTTGTGAGCGTGCCGGGTGATCCCCGCTTCGGTGTCGACGGCGATCTGGGCGGTGAGTGCGTCGTGGTCGGCGCGCATCTGCGGAAGGGTCTGCCGGTCACCGGAGACCGCTGCACCGCCGTGCTCGGTGGACACGATGTGCTCGTTGCTGTCCATGCGCTCGATCTGCGCACACAGGACGGCGTTCTGGGTGCCGATCTCGCTCTTGCCGTCGGCGATCTTGTTGAGGTGCTTGCCGTATCGCGACTCGACCGCTGCCGTCGCCTGCGACGTGAGCGACAGCAACTCGGCCTCGCCGGCCTGCAGGTCACCGTCGATGATGACGGTCGATCCGGACTCCTGTTGTGCGCGTTTGATCTGTTCGCCGGCACGAAGGTATGCCTCAGATCCGGCGGACCGTGTCTTTTGGCGTAGCCAGAACTCCCTGAACTTGCTGAACATCATGATCTCCTCGGGTTTCTTCGTGGCCATCCCCGGTTGGGGCGCCTGCACTACGTCCGTTTCACCATTTCGATGGACGGCTCGGAGTGCGGGGGCGGGCTTGGTACGTCGGGGCCTCGCTACTCGCTGCACCCGAGTGGAGAAACGGACTTCCTGATGACTGCCGACCGGCGGTCGCACACCGGATGAGGGAGTTGTCGATGAGTAGCCATGTCGGAGAGCGCGGACGAGTAGTGGTTGCCGGCGAGGGATCGGTGATCGACCACGCCATGGTGTTGCTGGTGGAGAAGTTCGGGTACAGCGCCCAAATCGCACCCCCGCGGGACATCGGAGCTCTACAGGCACGCGCGGTGATCTTCCGAGACGAGGTCACCCTTGCACGAGTCGTGCGCGAACTCGGCTCATGTGACAACTCTGGCAGACGACCGGTCTTGGTCGGCGTGGACGCCGAGAGCGGCCGATGCGGTTTTCGTAGCCACCCCAGCGGCCGAAAAGTGTTGTGGATTAAAGGTCCTGATTCCCTGGGGAATCTGGAGCGAGTACTGCACGACACGCTCGGTGCACGCGACGGTGTCAACAGCCCGGTGCATATGACGCACCGCGAACTCGAGGTGCTGCGTACGTATCTTCTCGGTGCGACCTCGAAGATGACCGCGCAAAAGCACTTCATCGGCGAGAGCACAGTCAAGACCCACTACCAGCGAGTCACCCGGCGCTACACTGAGGCCGGCAGGCCGGTCGCGAACAAGGCGCAACTGCTGCGCCAGTTGCTCGCCGACGGGTGGATCGATCCCGATGATGCGGCCGGCGTCGCATGATCCTGCAGTCGGATCGTACTCTCTCACAACGATTGTCGAGGGTGTGCGCGCCCCGCAGGTATCCACTGCGGTGCGCGCCCCGTCGTCGGGGTCGCCGGTACCGTCGCTCCACACGGATGCGCGACGACGTCGACGCAGAGGGGGCCTTGCGTATCGCTTTGGGACGACGTAGCGTTGTGGCTCTCGCAGCGGATATCCGCGACCTTACTGAAGCCCTCTCGGGGGAGAACTCTGTCCGGAGTTCGGTTCTTTCAGAAAGGAATAGAGATGGAAGACATTTCCAGTGAGCGGTCCGTGAGCCGACGGTCGATGAGCTCGCAGAGCAGTGCGCGGCTGGCCGAGCGGGTTCGACGCCACGCCTCGCGAGTGACCCTCGATTGCCACCAGCGGCGCCTCATCGAATGGGCGCGGTCGGGAGAGGGGCCCTACCCCGACGCCGATGAGTCGTTGCGCCTCGCGATCGAGGAGCTCACGGTTCTGATCGCGGGGCTCGGCTCACTGAGCGAGATCGATACGGTCCGTTTTGATTCCGATGCCGGGCTGATCCACCGGCCTCGGGAGTGATCACCACCAAGGGCGGCTCTCACGAGAGTGTGAGCCGCCCTTTGGCGTGGATCAGCTATCCGCGTCTGGCGCGCTTCAGCCGGAAGCTGCTGATCACGTATCCGACGATCGCGTAGGCCAGCATGGCGAGCGGAACAGCTGTGCCTCCGAGTGAATCGTCGGCGCAGGTGGGCACGCTGGTCACGAACGGAATCAGCGCGCCGATCGCGATGAGTAATCCGATAACTGCGAAGGCGATGCGGGGACGGAATGCGACGAGCGCGCCAGACAGCGTGGCGGCGATAATGGCCGCGGCTGTGGGCGCTAGTGATTGTCCGGTGAATTGCCAGGCCGCCGGGAGACTCCAAAAGAGGAGCAGCTCAACGAATCCGAACCACCCCATACCGATGTGTAACACCGCCGACCAGGTCCGTGCAGAGAAGATGGCAAACAACGCGGCACCGGCGAAGGAAATGGTGAACACGACCATCGCTGCTACGAAGGCGGACCGGTTGATGACGTGTCCACAGGACAGGTCGCCGAACGCAATCCCCAGTGCGGGAATGAGCGCGATCAACGCGATGACTGAGAAGATCATCTCGATGGTTCCCTGAATCAGCGAATTGCGGGCCAGGACGGTCGCGATGCCAACAGCGACCGCCATGACCACACCGATGAGGATGGCACCGCCAGAACCCATTGCGCCCGAGCCTGATATCTGAAGGACCGCGAGCGTGGCGATCACGCCCTCGAGGTAAAGAGTGAGACCGTCGGCCGGATCCGACCGCGCCGAATCGCCACGCACGAATTGGACGTACCCGAACGCGAGCGCGACAAAGAGTAGCGCGACCACGAATCCGGTCATTGGCTATCCCTCGAGATCACTGAGTGCCATTCTGCCCGTGACGGTCTGCCTGCCCGATCCCTGAGATGCGAGTTACTTCTTCCAGAAGCCACCGTGCGAGCTGCACAACAGACCGGTGTTTCGGCATTTGCTGCAGTTGAGCCGACCAAAGATCCCGCTGCCGCCGCCCTTGCCCTTGCATGCTTGGCAGTCGTTGAGAGCTTTGAAACACTTCTGGCACTGTGACATTGGAGTTCCATCCGTAGTGGGTTGGTTGTTCTGGTTATCGTATGGTGGCGTCGGTTCCCGACGCGTCGTCTTAAAGTGCTAATCATCCGTTCGTGAACTGTCGGATGGGACGTATGCGACGGTCACGAGCGCAAGGCTGATGTTGTCTGGGGCGCCGGCAGCGCACGCGGCCCGCACCAGTTCCGAAAGCGGGTCGGATCCGATTTCCCCGGCTATGATTTGGCCGATCTGATCGAGAGTCAGGCAATCCGTCAGGCCATCGGTACTCAGGAGCAATTGCTCACGTTCGCGCGGTTGGAAGACGATCGGGTGAGCATCGATCGCGGTCGGCTTCTCAGTGCCGCCCAGGCACTGGCCTACGGAGTGTGCACCGATGCGGTCGATCTCGGCTAGCTGACTGACACCGGTGCGATCTATCTGCAGGATGGAGCAGTCGCCCACATTGAACAGGATCATGCCAGCATCGGTGAACGCGACGCCCGCGATCGTCGCACCCATCCGGCTGTATCCCTGGGTTGACTGACCGACAGTGCGAACGACGTCGGATACCCACTGGATCTTCGCACCGATGTCGGTGGCGGTCGCGCTGCGTTCGAGTCGTGCGTCGCCGAGTGCACGGGAAGCGGTCCACGACGCGCAGTCTCCCCCGGGTTGTCCGCCCATACCGTCGATGACGGCGACCACGCTTCGTGGTGGAACAGGCATTGCGATCTGCGTGCCGGACAGTGATGACGACCAACCCGCCACATGCAGACAGTCTTGGTTGATTGTCCTGACCATACCGACATGTGTGGTGGCTCTAACGTGAATAGTCGGACGGGTCGTCATATGAATAATGATCCGATCCAGAGTCCGAGGGCGAGTGCCGCCACGATCATCGCGAGCAGACCGGATACGAGAACCGCGATCGTCCATTGCGCCAAGATCGCGATGATCAGACCGAGCGCAGCGATCCAGACGATCGCAACGTCCGCTCGGGACAGCTTTCGTGACGATGTTCTGTCGGTACCGTTCCACAGCGTCTTGACTGTCAGCGCGATCATGCACGGAATTGCCCACATCGCACCGGCTTCTGGTGCCACGTTGTTCAGGCCACCAAACCACCGCAGAACGGTGGCGAGCCAAGGCCAGGCCTCCATGGTCATGTCAGTGACCCAGGAAGACACCTTGAATCCGCTGGTGAACGTCATACTCATCACCATTTGCGTCATTGCGAGCGGAATTCCGAGAATCGCTGCTATTGCGGAGACCACTGCTGTTGGCCGGTTCAGCTGGCTTGGCGCCACATGCTGGACTGTTGCCGAATCGCTCAGCGCTGGAACGAAGCGGGTCAGTGCTGCGGCAGCGACGTACCCGATGGTTGCACCGATTATCGGCGCGGCGAACGCTGTCCCGCCACCGGCAACTGCTGACCACCCGGCCGTAAAACCAAGTGACACGGCGATAGCCAACACCCAGGTAACAGCCCGGCCGATGTATCGGTCGGAAAGGTAGCACGCAACGAAAGCGAGAATCGTGCCGATTCCTATGGACTTCAGGAGCGGAGTGAAGGTGTCCAAGGTTGTGGCTGGATCGTCACTGACGGCGAGAATGAAACCGAAGCCGACCACGATCAGGTAGGGCACTGCAAACCAGAGCTTGGGCCACAAGCCCTGTTTGGCGAGGTTGTTTCGCGCGTCGGCCGCCGCCCGACGACGTCCGTCGTCGACGATCTTCTTGTCGGCGAGCGCCGCCGATGCAAGAACCGAGACCTCCATATCGAGGCCAGGGTCGGGAGTTTTCGCCGGCACCCGTTGTGCAATGGAGGATATCCACGACGCATGTTGTGAGGTGATGGCTGGTACCGCGTTGTGCGTGTGCTGGATCTGCTGGTCTCCCAATGCGCAGGCGAGCAGGGTGCCCTCGAGGATGGGTTGTGCGGCATCTTGCACGACGCCGAGGTCGGTGACAGTTCTCGATCCGTTGTCGCTGTTGAGGTAGCGATGGTTAGCCGATTGGTACTGGCGTTGTAGCGAGACAGCCTCTGCTCGTGCGGATTCTAGAGATGACCACCACCTAGACAGCTTCTCGTCGATGACGGCGAACTGCGGATAGTTCTCGAAGTTGTGAGTCAGCTGCAGAATTCCTTGAGTGCGCAGACCGTGTATCCATTCAGCTGCGTCAGCGCCGCCGTGAATGGCTGCGGATGCCATTGAGGAGAGCCCGGCGGGTGATAGCGGACGCTGGCGAAAGGTCGGTTCGGCGCTCGGAGCGAGAAGCGAGATCAGCTCGAAAAGCTGCCCTTCGGGCTGGATCAGGTTCTGGCGGCGTCGAGTGAAAACGTTCTCTACCTCGTCAGCGAGTGCAGTCTTGGCAAGAGCGTTGCGGAGCTTGGTGGCATCGTTCTGGATGTAGCGCAATGCGTCCGGCCAGTTCTCGGCCAGAGCGCGGCCGAGAGATTCAGATGAGGTATAGACCTGGCCGAGGAATCCCGCGAATCGCCAATCGCGAGCGCTCACCGACGTTCTTGGTGCCGGAGTGTGCACCGTCGGAGATTCGCCTCGCAGCCATGCCGCCGTCTCGGTTGAGCCCCAACGTTGTGAACGCTCTTTGGTCAGCAGGCCGGACACCAGCAGACGGAGCCGATCGTCCCGGATGTTGGTGACGTCGACCTCGTTGTGAATCAGGAATGCCATCACCTGGGCATCGGTGATATCGCGTCCATCATTGCGGGCGAACGGATGTCGGCCCAATGCGACCTCGGCCAGAGTGATTCCCAAAGACCACCAGTCACTGTCTAGCGTCTGAACACCCTCGAGAACCTCGGGTGCGGCATATCGCTCCGTGCGCGACATCGAACCCAGCTGTGAACCTGCAGCGAGCGTTCGAGATAGACCGAAGTCGGCTAGGACGAGGTCGAGCGGAAGAACCGTGCGGATTAGGATATTGCTCGGCTTGATGTCCCTATGCGCGAGGTCGCGTGAATGTATGTGGTCCACCGCCTCGATTAGTTCGCGGGCCACCTCGTGCAACTCCTCGGCGGTGGGGTTGTGTCCCAGGGCTTTCGGCAGGTCCACCAGCGTGCCCCGGACCATGTACTCCTGGATTTCCCACTTCTCGTCACCCCACTGGTCGAAGGTGGTGGGTACCACGTGTGCCGGTTCGCAACCGGCCACCAACGATTCCTCGGCGGCACTCATCGCTACTTCGAGGTTGCGGTACAACTTGATCGCTACCTCAGAATCGTCGCGCTTGTCGCGTGCCAGATATACGTCGGCTTGCGCACCGGAGTGGCTCAGCGCGCGGATGACCTCATAGTCGGCGGCCAGGGGCGGCGGGAGATTTCGGCGGACAAACCCGCTACCACTTGTTGAGGCACCCTCCAGTGTGGTGGAGTCCTGCCCGGCTCGGCCTTCCAGGGACGTGGCGTCGGAGCCGCCGCGGCCCTCGAGGGTGGTGGCGTCTGCGGGGTCGCGGCCTTCCAACGTGGTGGCGTCATCACCGTCGGCCATGAGTACATCCTTTCGAGAGGTGGTGCGCGCGATCGATCATCAGTTCTCGACGGTCACCGAAAGCTGATAATTGCGGCCGAGGCCGATGGTCCTCAGATCGGCCGGCGCGAGAGCTGCCGATCCGTCGATGTGAATACGGTTGACAAACGTGCCGTTCGATGAACCCTCATCGCGGATGTGTACCTGCGTTCCGTCGAACACGACGGTCGCATGACGCCGCGAAACGCCGTTGTGGCCGTTGAAGATTCGCGACCATGGGGAGGCATCTTGGCTCCGGCCGAGTACCACCTCGTGTCCCTGGATCAGGGGGATTCGGGTGCCGTCGTCAGCGCGAAGATACACCGATGATCTTGCTCCTGAGAATGACTCGGCTTGTAAGGGATTTCCGCAGTAGTCGCAAAACTCCTGACCGTTGGGATTGAGCTGACCACAGTCGGTGGCAGGGCATGACGTCTGTGCCTGCAAGGGAGAATGGGACTGGGCGGCTGCGGAACGCTCTTCGGGCGATGGCGGAAACATCGGCGCCTGCACCGGTTCCGGCTCGTCGAGGCGTCGGAAGTCGTTGAGTCCGCAGCCGCCACACATTCCCGGGTCGACGCTGTAGGTGCGCAGGCAGTCGGGGTTGGTGCACTGATATGTCGGTGTCGTGCTCAGCTCTGCCACGAGACACCGTCCAGCGCTACGCCACGCTCGCGCATCAGGTTTCGGAATCGATCGAGGTCGCCGGGACGTGGTAGGCCGGCCATCACCAGGTCCTGGCCCGATGAGCCGATATCGATGCCACCCGAACCCGCAACCGAAAATCGTTCCTCGGCGACGGCGGTCAGCACGACGAGTTCCTGATTGTCCGACGATCGTAGCCACGCGGTTCCGGGGCGGTCGACGCGGTACGGTCCGGCGACGATCGCGTCGGCCTGCTCCCAGAGGTGAGGTGCTTGGCGTCGTGCCGCCGCGGCGGCGTAGCCGGTGAAGATCAGTACGTCACGCCCGTCGAGCTGTCGGTCGCGCCGCAGCGCGCGGAGCAGTTCGGCGAGTGCGTCGGGTTGCTGGAAGGGCTCTCCTCCAGAAATCGTCAATCCGTCTGCGGTGCTGAGTAATTCACCCAGCTTGCGCGCAACATCATCGACTGAGAGTGTCAGGCCCGACGTCGGATTCCACGTGTCGGTGGATGCACAGCCCGCGCATCCAATCGTGCATCCCTGAACCCAGAGGCCTACACGCCGGCCTGGTCCCAAGGATTGTATCGGCATGGCGATCCGGGCGACGTTCAGCTCAGGATGAGTGACCATGTGCCATTCTCCACCTGCTTGACGTCTTCGATCACAATCGGAATGGCCGGGTCCTCATGGGAGAACACTGCGCGAGCCAAGGGATTGATCAGCGCGGACTCGACCATCTGTCCGATCCCACGTCCGCCCATGTCGAGTTTGCTGCAACAGATCCGCTCAAGCGTGGTGCGCGCGGTCTCGGTGATCTCGACGTCGATGGAGTGCAGGGTGCGGACGCGTTCAACGGTATTGCGTAGGAACATATCGAGCAGGTGGTTGGCAGTGTCGGGCCGGATGTAGTCGAAGACCACGATGTTGTCGCCGATTCGATTGAGGATTTCGGGTCGGCCGAGATTCTGGGTGAAGTGGCGTGTAATGGCGGCGCGGACGTGTTCGTCAAGTTGCTCGTAAGTGATGTCTGGCTGCGGCAGGCCGGTGCCGTCGGCAAGCGGATCCGACATTCCCTTGTTGGACGTGAAGACGATCAGCGCTTCGCTGAAATGAACTGTGCCACCTGAACCGTCGGTGAGCCGACCATCGCTGAGGATCTGCAGGAACTTGTCCATGATCTTCTGATCGGCCTTCTCGATCTCGTCGAAAAGGACAAGACTGAAAGGCCGTTGGCGGATGGCGTTGGTCAGTTCGCCACCTGCTTCGTGTCCGACATATCCGGGAGGTGATCCGATGAGGCGGAGATCGCTTCCCTCATTGGAGAATTCGGACATGTCGAATCGGATGTAGGCATCCTCGTTTCCGAATACGACTTCGGTGAGGGCTTTGGCGAGCTCAGTCTTGCCGACGCCGGTTGGTCCGGCGAAGAACAGGACGCCTCGTGGTCCGGTGCCCCGCCCGCCGGAGTGCGCGGCGGTCAGTCCGGTCGTCGATCGCATCAGGATGTCGAGGCTGCGTCGGATCGCACCTGGTTGTCCGAGAACCCGGTGGCCAAGGCTGTGTTCGGCTTTGATGATCTCGTCTTTGAGAGCGTTCTGTTGCCACGGATTCTCGAGTAGCCCGACTCGATACATGCGGATCGCGTCATCGATCTGATGTGGCCGCATCGAGCGGTCCCGCGCAAGGATCAGGATTTCGTACATCGCGCGCAGCGTCATGCCTTCGGTGTGGGTAGCAAACACCCTAATGTCGTCAGCACCCATCGGTCCGAATCCCGATTCGGCCTGTCCGGCAGCAAGATTGTTCGCAGCGCGTGCGCGGCTGTCCAGATTGGGGGTAGGGATGGGTACTTGGTGAATGGTGTCGTCGGCGGCGATCATCCACCCGGGGAGATCGGAAGGACGATCGACGATCCAGAAAACCGGGTTGTAGAGCGGGGATCGTTGAAGGGAGGTACGCGGAATGCGGCCGGCGATATTGGCGCGGTACAGACCGGCCCGGAACATGGCGTGCAATTCCTCGCTGAGTGGTTCCCCGGTCGGTCGAAACTGTGAGACATAGTCGATCACGAGCGCAATCGGTCTAGCAGGACGCGGCGCCTGCACCGTGTGGATCAGCTCGGTGAGGGCTTCGGGTGAGCTGAGCTTGCCCAGTCGTCCCTGCCATTGGCTGCCGAGCGCTGAAATAGCTTGGCGCGACTCGGGAGTGGCGGGGTAGTCACTCAGTCCGGCGACCGGATCGTAGACCAGAAGGGCCTGGTAGCCAGCGGTTGCCAACAGGGCCCACAGGGCGGGGATGGTCCGCTGAAAGCGGTCGCTGGGTCCGTCGGGTACGAGGTGATTGTCTCGAATATTGCCGTGCAGAACAAATCCCGCGCTGATGGGGAGGTGCGCGTCGATGTCGCGTAGCCAGTGGGGGAAGCGATCAACCGTTGATGCGGGTGACGGGACGTTCATTGCATGGTCTTCTTCGTAGTCGATGTGGGCCGCCGCTTCTGCTTCGCGGTTGCGGCAGTGTGCCTCTGGACTCTCAGTGCGCCAGCGGGTTTGGCGTCGACGAGCTCAGCAGAGATCCCCCGACCGCCCAGCGTGCGGGTGAACTCGGGGACGTCGGTGCAATGGTCTTCTTCGACCTCGCGGTCGCGTTCGGCGGAGGTGTCCGCGAGAGAAACGACGTTGGTGCGCAACTGCTCTCGCGCCGGCACATAACGTACTTGTAGACCGTGGTCGGGCCACGAACTGTTGTGAAGCACTATCGGGTCACCGCGCAGAACGACCTCATGGATGTCGGTTCCGGTTTCGTAACCGAGCTCACGCCACACCTCAACGGCCTGCTCGACGATGAAGCGCCGCTCGGATGTCCGCTCTTCAGCGCGGATCGCGTCGAGGATCTCGGGTCGGCGTGACTCGAGTACCGCGAGACTGGCGGAGTTGTCGATGCGTGCGAGTAAGTCGTCGACGACGTAGTGGTTGTCCAATCGGGCGACCAATGCACGCAGTTCGTCGGCTCGTCGCGCGAGTTCTATCCGTTCTGAGTTCATGCGAACCGCTGAGGTCACATCTGCGGTCAGTGCCAGCCAGTCCCGTTCCGTCGTCGCCGCGTTCGACAGCGTCCGTCGGGTACGTTGCAGAAGCTCGCCCCGTTCGTCGCCAGCCTGTCCGAGAAGGGCGATCAACTTGTCGGCCTTGTCTTTCCCTGACGCCGCGACCTCCTGTTGGACCGCTTGCTCGGAGGGTCGAGACTGGTGGGCGGACAGATTGCTTGAGTCGATGCCACTGGAGATGATCGCTGCTTGCAGGCCGGAGAGCGAAGCAATCGCTACGCGGGCCTGCTGCGAGCTCAATGATGTTCGGGCCGCGGTGAGTGCCAGGCCAACCGAAGTGGAGAAGAGTTCAACGCTGTCCAGATCGTCGTCGGATGGATTCCGCAGGCGTCGGCGTGAATATCCGGAAGCATCCAGCTCGGAGCGTGCTTCGCAGGCGAGCCCCAGCAGGCGAGCCTGTTCTTCGACCGACTCGATCTGTGCGACGAGTGAATCCCAGGTCCGACGGCGAGCTTCCAGTTCCCGGCGTCGGCGCACTTCTGGGCTCACCGTTGCGCTGTACCCCTTGGGCCCACTCATCCGCGTCGCTTCCTTTCGCGGCGGACCCTCGCGCGGTCGGCCTGCCCAGATCACGGTAGTGGGGCCGCAAACGGCGCGCATCCCATCGGCGACAGGTTCCCCCATTCGTACGAATGCGGCTCCGCGCACTGATAAGAACGAGACGCACACAGCTAGGGTGAGTGAACTCTGATCGGCACTTATTCGGACGCGTCAGCGCCTGCGGGTGGTCGACGAATGACCTTTCTGAGGATCGAATCGGCCTATGACTGTTCTACCTGTTTTTATATCGTCGACCTTCCGCGAACGAGACGAAATCTGCGCTGTGGTATGAGGCGGTTGGCGATATTCGGCGGTCTGTATCCCGAGTGGTGCCTGTGGCGGTGGCTCCAATTGTCTCGACGATGTATGCCTCCTGCGGCGACAGTGTTCGGAAATGGACTCGGTCCCTGAGCCGTCAGCTTCTCTTGGGGCTTCGTCGGAAAACGTCAGGGGTTACTCACCGCAGCAGCGCCGGTGGTGATCGCGCTGGACGGCCTCGATCGCCGCTCTGGTTGCGTCTGGCCGTCACGACTTACTTGCCCTGGGTGCTTGTCGGCTCCGGTCCAAAAGTGAGCAGGTGAATCCGATCGAAAAGTGAGCACCATCCAATGATTGGAGAGTGATCACTGTGTAGGACTGGGCGTTGATTCGTCAGTTGCGTCGGTCGGAGGGGTTGTCGCAAGCGGCGATCGCCCGGCAGTTGTGGTTCCCCGGGCAGAGCTGGTGCCCGACCACACCGGTGTGCTGCGATCGTTCCCGGTGTTAGTGATGGTCGCCGCATGTTCGCGGTTCATCACTGCGGTGATGATTGCCTCGCGGATCACAGGAGATCTGTTGGCCGGCATGTGGCCTGCTACTTGCCGAACAGATCGGTGCCGTTCCGCGGACATTGCTGTGGGACAACGAGTCAGGTATCGGTCAACGCCGCAAACTGGCTACCGGTGTATCCGGATTTTGTGGCACGCTGGGCACCCGAATGATCCAGGCCCGCCCGTACGACCCGGATACCAAGGGAGTGGTGGAGGGGGCCAACGTCTATTTCGGGAATTCGCTTCTGCCAGGCCGAACTTTCACCTCGCCAGCGGACTTCAACACCCAGATCCAGCAATGGCTGACCGGACCACACTCGCATCCACCGCACCACCAAGAGGCGACCGGTCGAGGACCTGTTGATCGATCGCCAGGCCATGGCTGCCTTGCCGCCGATTGCGCCGGCGACCGGCACCTCGACGACAACGAGGCTGGGTCGCGACTACTCCGTGCAGATCAACGGATCGGCGTACTCGGTCAACCCGGCGGAGATCGGGCGGATGATTGCCGTGACCGCCGGCCTCGACCGGGTCGTCGCCACATGTGGTGACGAGGTGGTGGCCGAGCATCAAAGATGCTGGGGCCCCAACGGTTTGATAACCGAACACCACCATGTGAAAATCGCCAAATCCCAACGCGAACACTACAACTCACGGCCACCAACACCACGCGGTGTGGACCTCAAGTTGCAGATCTCAGCGATTACGATCGGGCATTCGGAACCGGGGAGGTCGCCTGATGACCACCATACGTCCCAGCGCACCCTCCGATGCCGACAAGTTGATCGCCCATCAATCCAGGCTCCTCAAAGCACCGCGGATCGCCCAGAACTATGCCCGGATCGCCGAGCAAGGCCGGGCCGCGCAAGGGCCGTTGGAGGACTATCTGGCCGCCGTGCTGGCGGTGGAATCCAATGCCCGCGCCGAATCGGGTGCCCGCCTTCGTATTCGAGCCGCGGGATTCCCGACGATCAAGACGATCGCCGATTTCGATTTCACCGCCCAACCTGCAGTGGACCATGCCCACATCGCCCGCCTCGAAGCCGGTGGCTGGCTTTCCGAAGCACGCAACATCATCCTCCTCGGACCCAGGCACCGGGAAGACCCACCTCGCGACCGCGCTGGCCGTGGCCGCCGCCCACACCGGCTACCGGGTCGGGTTCGCCTCGGCGACCGCATGGATCACCCGGCTGGCCGAGGCCCACCGCCTCGGGCGGCTCGATGCCGAACTCAAGAAGATCAGCCGGATCGGACTCATCGTGATCGACGAAGTCGGCTACATTCCCTTCGACGCCGAAGCGACCAACTTGTTCTTCCAACTGGTCTCGAGTCGATAAGAGAAGTCGTCGATCATCTTGACCTCCAACCTGCCATTCTCACGGTGGAGAGAGGTCTTCGGCGAGCCCACCATCGCCTCAGCCATGATCGACCGGATCGTGCACCACGCCGACGTGATCGCCCTCAAGGGCACCCGCTACCGCATCAAACACACCGCAATCGAGTCGCTACCGTCCGTCGACGCTGACCGTAAGGCAAACTCAAACCCGTAACCTGCTCACTTTTCGACCAGAGCTGACAGGTGCAGATGATTTCGCGTCTGTGGACCCGACGGCGGACTCTTTAGACGAGGTGGCTCACCTGATTTATCGAGTGTCGATGCGTTGCCGCCTGAACCGACTCCGGCGATCTATCGAATCCTGCGCAGAGTAGCTGCAACCTGCGGTGACGCTGTACACCTTGTGGTTGTGGTTTCACTATCCTCAGTGTACTGGTTTGACCTGGTGGGGATTCTGGATACGACGGGGCATCACCGGCGAACACCGGCCGGTCGACGGAAGCCGCGGACTTGTGGATAGAGGCGGCCACCGCACTCGACAGTGTCGCGAAGGACGAGAATCTTCGGAGGATGAGGGCGAGCGTCACACGGAACCTTCGTCGGGCGTCGACAAGTCGCCTGGTGAACAGGTCGCGTCGCAAAGAATGCAAGAACTGGGCGGAGCGGTTGGAACGCGACCGGCTGTAGAGCCTGCCGCGGTAGCGCACTGCGATCGAACGAAACTGTGGCAAGTCGATCCCGACCCTGGTCCGGCGGCATCGCCGTTGACCAGGGCCGGGATCGGCTGTCAGGAGGGTTCAGCGCGTGAGGTCATGCCACCTCGTCGGAATCGGTGACGACGTCGTCGGGAACTGCATTGGTCTCTGAGGCCGTGTTGGTCGCTGACGATGTGTCGGTTGCTGCTCCGTCGTTGGAACTCTCCTGCAGCCGTTTACGTTTCTCAAGCCACTCGTCGACGAACTTTCCTCGCGTCGGCGGCCCTTGATCGGGCCGTGGGGCGGGTCGTTCTGGGCTCGGAAAGTCGATGTCGGGATCGAGCTGCTTTCGTCCGGACTGTGCCTGGCGGTTGCGTTGGCGTGAGAGTGTTTCCACCGCAAAACGATTGGCCCGTTGGCAGCCGTCGTGGACTTGTTCGACCCTCACCGTGTGCGGTGCCGGTGTGACGTCGTCACCGGCGTTGCGCACCACGATCGCCGAGAGCGTGGGCAGATTCGCTAACGTCTGGGCGTTCACCTGACCTCCCGTGGCGGCGATCTGCTCTGCTATATGCGGACCCGCCGACCGGAAGGTCGCCGACGTTCCCACGTTGCCCGACAGTGCGCTGGTCACCGCTGGTTGCAACTGGCCGAGGAATTGGTGTGCAACTACCACCGACAGTCCAAACTTCCTTCCCTCCGAGAGCATGTTGATCAACGATCCGGCCATCACCGAGTGTGCTTCATCGACGATGATGTGGAATCTGCGGTTGCCCGAGCGGTTCATTGCGGCGACCCAGAAGCGGTTGAGCAGAAGGTAGCCGAGCAGTCGCGCGGCATCTTTCCCGATGGTTCCTTTTGCGAGGTCGACGAGGATGATCTGGCCGGAGTCCATCGCCGCGACGGGATTGTAGGTGTCGGCGCCGGAGCCGAGGATCGCGCGCATCGCCGGGCTCGCGGAGAACGTCTCGAACTTCGAGTTCACCCACGATGTGAGATCGCCGTACTCGGCGGACCGTTGATTCAGGAGGTCATTCTCCCACCACAGCTTCTCGGTCGGATCGGTCAGTCGTTCGACGAGCGCCTTACGCATTCCCTTGTGGCCCAGCATCAGTGGTACGTCGAGCAGGCTCGCGTACTCGCCACGGAGGGTGACCAGTCCGCGTAGTGCGTGTGCGACCCGGTCGACGAAGCGCGGCCCGACGATTCCGGTGCGACCCGGATCGAACAACTCGTGGAACATTTCTCCCATGTCGGCGATGGCCGCCTGGATGCCGAGTGGGGAATCGGTGGCTAGCGGGTTCAGGGCAACTGGGGCGTCGACGTCATCAGCGCGTACCACGCGCACACGATCGATCGCGTTGGCGGGCAGCTCGTTGAGTACCCGGTCTACCAGGGTGCCGTGCGGGTCCAGCAGCAAAGCACCGTTATCACTGTGTGCCAGTTGATGGATGATCCCGGCGAGCATGCTGCTCTTTCCGGTGCCGGTGGCGCCGACGAGGTGAACGTGACGCAGCAGTTCCTGGTCGCCAAGCGCGACGTCGACCTGGGCCCCGGCGTCAGTCCGCGTCCAACCCAACCGGATGCGGTCGGCGTCGGGGGAGTTCGACGTCAGCGCCAGACGAACCGGCATCATGCTCGGCGCGCCCACCCGGAACCCCGGTGGTGCGTACGACGGCGTGCCCGCCGGCAGCATCACGACGGTGCGTGCCTCGTCTTCGTTGCAGCGCAACGATTCCGGCGCGTCGTCGGATGTGCTGAACTGCAAGCCTTGAAAGACATCGGTGGCCGCAGCGCGCACCAGCAGCGGGGGCGGTGTGTCTCCGCTGAGCGATACCGAGGCACAGAAGTCGCCTCGCGTCTGCGCCGCGATGGTCGCGTCGATATGTCCGGATGGCCACGCAGCCAACGCTTGCCAGAGCCGAGTCATGTCGGGGGCATGGTCGGCACCGAGGGTCCAGACTCGCGAACGACTCTGATGCGGGACGAAACCGAGTTCGCCCGCCCCGGGCAGACCGTGCCACCGATACTCGTCGTCGGTGGTGTCGACCGGGGCTTCGGTCACCTCGAAGTAGCGGTCGATGACCGCTCGCAGTTGGGCGAGCACGTCGACGTCGACGTCGCCGGTGAGCCACAGGCGCTGGCCCATCGACGCTGGTTCATGTGCGGTTCCGGGTAAGGTGCCCGACCGTATGTGCAGTGTCGCGCCGGGCATCAACCGCAGCATGCTCAGGATGGTTGCTACTGGCGCGTCGGCCGATGACTCGCTGGCTGCGGGCCGGATCGCGACGATTGTCAGCGTCGTCGGGAAACCCTGTGCGGGTGGACCAATCCGGGTAGTTGGAGAGCCCTTGTCTTCTGTGGTCATGAATGCCCCTCACCTGTTCAGTCCCCTGGCCTGATCCTGGGAACCACCTCGTATCCGTTTCTCCATTCGCTGAATCTCGCGGCAGCCGAGTGTTCACGTTCACTCCTTCGGACTAATCCTGATCGTTAGGGTCGCGGGTCTCAGAGGCCACATCTAGATTGACTGTGTCTTGATCAGTCACGTGAAAGGTGAGCACATGAGCTCGGATGCAACGAAAAAGATCCTGTCGGACCTGGTTGGTTCGGATGTGGATAGCGATTCACTTCTGGCGGATGCCGTGAAGCGAGTCAAGCGCGAGGCAGAGAGCGATAGCGCGGAGTTCTTCCGCCATGGCCAGTTCGGTTCACACAACGCCTGACGTCGTGGACCTGTGGCCGTATGACGGTTCGTGCGACGCCACCACTTTGCGTGCGAAGGGGTGGCGTCCACGACCGATCAATGAGTACATCTTCAAAATCCAGACTCGCTGCAACCTGAACTGTGATTACTGCTATGTCTACAACCTAGGCGACGACTCATGGAAAGCGGCGCCCGCTGAGTTGTCTGACCAGTTGATCGACGCAGCAGCGGCCCGGATCAAGGCGCACGCACTGAAACATCAGCTCCCGGGCGTAGCAGTCTCGATTCATGGTGGTGAGCCATTGCTCCGGGGGATAGCCAAGGTCGAGAACTTCGTCGAGCGCATGCGTGTCGGACTCTCCCCAATTGCCGTCGAGGTGTCGATGCAAACAAACGCCACGTTGGTTACGGAGTCTGTTGCACAGCGCCTTTCCGTATTGGACATCCATGTCGGTGTGAGCATCGACGGCGATATCGATGCTAACTCGCATCGTCTCGACCTCGGAGGCAAGTCCTCGTTCAAGCGAGTTGCAGCGGGGATCGACCAGTTGGCACGTTTCCCGGGTTTGCTACAAGGCGCGCTCGCGGTGATCGATCTACGAAACAACCCGATCTCTGTGTACGAGACGATAAAAGGGATGGGATTCACAAGCCTTGACGTTTTGCTTCCGCACGGCACTTGGGAAGCCTTGCCTCCGTTCAAGCACGACGACCGATCTGCGAGTGCTGTAGCACCATACGGAGAGTGGCTGATTGGGCTCTACAAGCACTGGGCTGCGGACGAGAATCGAATTCGTCTGCGCATGTTCGATGACATTCTGCACTTGCTTCTCGGAGGGGTCTACTCATTCGAGTCGTTGGGTCTGGCCGCTGCGCAACTGGCCACGATCGAATCGAACGGCGATATCGAGCTAGTCGACAGCATTGGATTCACCTACGACGGCGCCGCTACGACTGGTGCCAACGTGATGACCAACGACATTGACGAGATCCTTGAGCATCCAGGTGTGGTGTGCCGTCAGATCGGGTCCGAGGCGCTTCCACCGGAGTGTCATCGATGCCCAGTGTTGGACGTTTGCGGGGGCGGGCTGATATCTCATCGGTGGGATACGGTGAGAGGCTTCAAGAATCAGACGGTTTATTGCTCCGACATGATGGCCTTGATTCAATTCATTGAGGCCGACGTAAACGTGCGGGCTGAGCGATTGTCAGAGGTGCCGACGTGACGGCGGGCAGCGCCGTATCGCGACGGGATGAGCGCTCCTCTGCTTCGGAACTGTTAGCCACCGGCCTCCGAGCCGGAGACTTCTGGGCAGTTATGACGGCGTTGGGGATGCCGCTAATGAACGCTGACGAGGACACGGCGGTGGTTGAGCGCATCGTCGGCCTAGTAGGCGGCGTTGTAGGAAAGAGAGTAGCGGATCTAGGCAGTGGGTGTGGACGATACGCAGCCAAGCTGCTGGCTCACAATCCTGCTGCGGTGCTCGGAGTGGAACTCTCAGACATCCTTGCGGACTACTCGCGCACCCGGTATCCAGATAGCCCGGTCGCAAGGGACTCGTTCACCAATCTGGCGGCCCGCGGTTCGTTCGACGTGGTGATTGCGTTGTCACACCTGTTGTTCATGTCGACATCGAGGGAGGGGTTGACTTCCGATCTGCGGCACATACGGGGGGCAATGCCCGACTACGGTCTTTTGGTTATCGAACAGTTCGAGATATCCACTGGAGAACGTTCATGGGGGCCATTGGATGGCGTGACGATCAGCGAAGACTGTCGCGTGAATGGAACGAGTCAATTGTGTCACCAGTTCACGGTGAATGCGCAGGGAATTCGGGTGGATCACGAGACGATTAGCTCACTGGTCCTGCCGGGACAAGTTCTCGAAGTAATCGCACGTGACTCCGGTTTCCTAGTTTCAGACCGCCTTACGCACATAGCGGCAGACGGCCAGAAATCCACATTCTGGGTCCTGCGTGCTCAAAAGGGGTTCAACTATCTGAGCGATCTCGGCGACTTCTTGGAGTCGTGGTTGGAGGACGCGCATGAGAGGAATGCACTCAGCAGGCGGATTGTTGTCGACGACCGCGGTCGTGTCCGACCCGAAGGGACAGTGGCGTGGGGCCAGGGTGCCTCGCTGTCTCGCAATCATCCGGACTTTATTGAATGCCTAGAGCCGGCCATCCGCCCGTTGGTGATGGAGATTGTTGATGGCTGGGGCCTGGTGACTTACTCGAGTTGCGATGGACACTTGGTCAGCATGGAGCCTAGGCCCGACTACTCCGAGGCGTACGTAGGTGTCATCACATTCTCCGAAACGCACAACCTTGCAGTCGCGCGTCTGCTGGAGTCATGTATCGCGGGTTGTGGAGGCGAGGCGGTGGTGCCAACGGTGCGGCGTCGAGAGCTTCTGGGGCCGCACAGCAAGGTCGCAGTCGTGGACATCGTGTTTGCGCGCAGCGGCCCGGACATCGAGTGGGAACGCTATGCGTGCGAACGAGACCGAGAGACCGCCGTGCTGATTCAAAGGCTAAAGGATGCGAGAAGTTGATGACCACCGCGGGCGACCCCATCTGGATGAGACTCGCCGACTTGGATGTCGAGGCTGACCTTGCCCTAGGGATTTATGATGTGCTGTCTTCACGACTGCGTGCCTCATTTCAGAAGGTCGCGAAGAGTCTTCAGGGCGACTACCCGGAACTGTCGAGGCGTATTGAGGATGTGCTCGACCTTGCACCACAAGTACTCAGCTATGGTGCGGCATATCAGTGGATCACTTCCCTGCACAGTGCGATTCGAAACGATGATCTCGCCTGCTTCACCCACTTCTCCGCTGATTTCGTCAGGTTTTCCGCTGCTGCCGCGATGCTCTCCGGCGCGAACTTCGTCGGCAAGCTGCCGCACCCCGACGAGCTGACCGATCCTGCGCATGCCACCAAAGCGGTGGCGATTCCTCTGGTTGGTGCGTTCGAACTCGAGAAACCAGGGGTACTGGCAGTAGCTAATGGGCGGCTGGAAGGCGAGATGTCAAGCGGGCCTCGCATCGGTGGCCTGAGAGTCGACGCTTTCGAGACTACCTACCGATTGCCTCGCTCGAAGTCATTGTTCACCCTTGATGCGATAGGTAACTGGGAACTGGCCCAGAAGGAGGTCTCAGCGGCAGGTGAACTCTCAAACATGCTGGTGCCAGGATTGTTTGATCGCTATCTAACCGATGTAGTCCCGCTGACGAGGGAGCGCAACCTCTCAAACGCTGGCACTGACGAAGCGGCCCCGTTCGTCGTCTACTCGTCATTCGAGCGAAGCGGCGTCGATCTCATCGCGTGTTTTGCGCATGAGGAGGCCCACGCACTTATAAACACAGCGGAGAAGCTGCTCGGGCACGTGCTGCCCGATACCGAGTCGACGATGCCTGTTCCGTGGAAGCCGGGGGTGCGCCGGTCGCTGTCGAATGTAATCCATGGTCTCGTCTCGTTCGGACGGGCTGCCCAGGTCCGTGGACGTGCGCTGTCGCTTGGTGTGTCCGACGCTGAGAACGAGGAGGCGCGAGAACGCGAGTCGGGTTGGGTGCGTGACGTAACGGCGCAACTCCGTGCCGGCATTCTAGGGCCGCTGCCGAAGGATCTAACCGAGTGGCTTGCAGGTAACGAGGCGGCGTTGGAATCCGCGCCGTCTCCGAGTCCCGGGCGGCAATCGATTCTGGCGTCGGGGTGGGGTAGTGGCGCTACATGTCCATGGACACTCTTCTCTTCGGCCGAGACAACAACGGCTGTGACCGAGCAGTATCCGTCTCTTGCCCAGGGCGAATGGCTGCGGGGATCCGGTGACTTCCGTGACCAAGACCGGCGCAACATGCACCTGGCGCAAAGTTCGTCGCTACGACGCGTAGTCACCGTAGATATCCCAAGTCTAATTCGCGACCAGTACGGTGCCGAGGTCGACCTGGTCTCGGTGAAGGCGCATCGCCTGAGGGCTGGCGATTCAATACGAATGCACACCGATCACCACGACGGGTCGATCGCTTTTCGGGCAATCATGGGTGCGTCGCCTGCCTTGCTAGCAGGAGGCGAGTTGCGTCTCAGCGACAGTCGAGAACGCCCAGTCATTGGGCTTCCTCTGCGATTCGGAGACACCGTCGTGCTTCGGCTGGAGAGTCTCGGCAATCACGACGTGACGCGGGTCGAATCCGACACCTTCCGCTACACCATCATTGCGACCTATCGACACCGCAGAGGCGTCTGAGTCATGCAGGCCAGCGAGGTCGCCTCCCTCCGACCGAAGGTGGTCATATGGGACATCGATGGCACGCTGTGGAATGGAGTCATCGACAGCTCAACGCAGTCCGCCCCTCGGCCTACTGTCGGGCTAATTGGTCAGCTGACCAACCGTGGCGTGGTGAACTCGGTCTGTTCCAACAATGAAATCGAGCAAGCGCGAGCTCTGTTGGAGGAGTGGAATGTACTGTCTGACATTGTATTCGAGCAGATCGGATGGGGCGAAAAGCTCTCTGCTATCGCCCGCATGCTCGACTTCTTCAAAGTTGCGGCTGACGCGGTCGTCGTAGTAGACGACGACGCTCGGGTTAGAGAACAACTCGAGCGCCGGCTGGGTGTGATCACGTTGTCACCTGAGCTGATGGAGGAGGCAGATCTGTCGCAATGGGGTGACATCATGTCAGGGCGCCAGCGTCTTGACCACTACAAGCTGCTCGCTCGACGGCGCCGTGCCTATGACGAACGCTGTAGGTTAGACGGTACCAACGCCGTGGCCTTTCTCCGAGAGAGCCAAGTGTGTTTGCTCCCCGTCGATCCTGCCGCGAACGTCGGCCGAATCTCTGAGCTGTCTTACCGGAGTAATCGACTCAACCTGACACGAAGCAGAGTTGACTCAACCGAAATCGGAGCGTTGGTCGATGACCCACGGTTCATCAGTCGGGCTTTCCAGGTTGTGGACAGGTTTGGCGACTATGGAATCTGCGGATTCGTGGTCGTTGAGCCAGCGACGTGCTCGTTGCTGCACTTCTTCTGGTCATGTCGAGTTCTGAACCAGGGAATTGTCGAGTTCGTCGCGGACCATATTAGGGAGAGTTTCGGTGTCGATATTCGTCATCCCGCGTTGGTGGATTTTGGAACCGCAGTGGATTGGGTCTCCTGGTCGCAAAGCGACACGATTCCAGATCCTGATTGCTGCCCCGTTGCTCAACGCGCGATAGGGGCGGCGAATAATGGGGACAAGATCCTTCTAATCGGTGGCTGTGACATGGATATCGTCGCCGCCCTGTGGAGTCCAGGTGGATCAGTGGATGTCGTAGGTCTCACTACGGAGAGTCGGGTCCAACGATATGGGCACAGCAGTATTGCGCTGATGGCCGCTCACGCCACTATCGACGTGAAAGGATTGCACGTGGCGAGCCTACCGTGGGTCGGTAGCATTCCGAATCCACGAACCTGGATGGATTACGACATGGTAGTCATCAGTCTGTGGGCGGATTACAGCTGCTCCACACTTCGACATCGCGAAGATCCATGCGAGGTTTGGGCACCGGAGTACATCCGGCTCAGCGAGACTAGTACGGCGTGGGAATGGGATCACTGGGTGGGAGATCAACTCGACCCCAAGGCCTACTTCAGTGATTTCGTTCACGGGCCCGCTCTCTCTCCGGAACGACTTGCGGCACACGTTAACAAGGTCGCGGCACTCGCATCAGACACAACCCTGGTGCTGCTGGGCGCGCCAGAACTGGATCGTGGTGCCACGTATCCGAACGGAGCTGATCAGTATGAACGAAACCGCGGTCTTAATGCGGCTGTCCGAGCGGCGTGCGCTCGGCACTCACATCTTAGATTTTTCGACATATCCGATATCGTGACCGACACCGGCAAGCTGATCCGGCCAGACGATCCCACCGGATTTCATTACCGCCGAGATGTGTATGCGCAGATCACTGAGTCGCTGGAGCGAATGGTATCGGAGTGTTGTGTGCAGTGACTCGACCGCGGTCGGCAGCGCAGAGCCGTCGGAGCCCGCACACGTGAGTCGCGGTGCTGACTTCTATCGCGCCTTGAACGCAGAGTGGATCTGCGACCAGATCAAGACGCCGCAAGGTGACATCGACGGCGGATTTCGCGATGCCTGGCGTACCGTCGAGGCCAATTTGTTGAGCGTCGTAGATGGCGAGTTGGCAGGTACGCATATCGCCGAGTTCTTTCGCGCTATGAATCGTGCGCCAGATCCTGTTCTGAGGCCCCTCACTACACTGCGGACCGAGCTGAACATCATCGAGCGTCTGAAGGCCATCACCGATTCGCCGGGGGTCTTGGCAGAGATGCACTGTCTAGGAGTAGTTGGACCGTTGGAACTTACGGTCCGATGGTCGGACACTGCAGGGCGGAATGAAATGATTGTAAAGCCGCGGCGGATGCCGAGGGTGCATGGTCACTACCGCGATTCGTCGATTCTCGCAGCGACAGCGGTCAGCGTCGAAGATGTGGATATCGTCGCCGCTGTTCTCGATGCACCTTGGGCTCACATCGATCGTTCTGCTGTCAAGTCGCTCCAGAGTACGCTCGGTAAGCTCAAAGAGTCATCCCCGCAATTTGATTGGAGTTCCTGGGTGCTCGCCCATGGTGTCGAGGATGACGATGCGATCCTCATCGAAGATGAGGACCTAGTTGTGGAATCCGTCTGGGCATGGCAGCGATGTGCGCCGAAGGAACTTCGGGCATGGCTCACTTGGCGACTGTTGACAACAAGATCGGATCAACTCGGCGAAGGTAAGCTCGAACGGCGTTGCCAAGCGATGCGGCTCACCGAGCGATTCTTCGGATCAGCGCTTGCTGACGCGTATGCGGCAGCGTATGGGTCCCCAATCGCGCGCCAAGAAGCGGCCGACCTGGCGGAACAGATCAGACACGCACTGGTCGAAGTCCTACACCATCTGCCGGTGCCGCGGCGTGTTGCTGACGGACTTGCCGGACGAGTCGCAGACGTCGCGATAGAGATCGCTCCCTTCGGAGACGGCGAGCAGATGACACAGGATGTCGATCTCGTCGGTGAACCCTTCGATATTCTCCGCGCCGCTCATAGGGATGAGATCGCGCAGGTACTGGGTCTACATCGTGAAAAGCGTAGGATTGATTGGGAACCAACCAGAGTCTATTCGGCGACAGGAATGTTTAATCATGCCAAGGCCGTTTTAAGAATACCCTTTGGTCTCTTGGATGTTCCCTTCTTTGACGTCCGTAAATCGCCGATCTGCAACTTGGCAACGCTGGGAACTATCATCGGGCATGAGCTAGCGCACGCCATCGATCTGTCAGTATGGGATAAGTTGTGGAACAGCGATAGTGACAGGATCGCCTCGACGCAATTGGGCGGAGGGGCACTATTCGGAGGGTTGATAGATCAAGCAAAGATTCGGGTGTTCGACCCGAACAACACGCTTGACTACGATATTGATCCACGGCTGGTGCTCAACGAGGTTTTTTGCGATCATCTCGGTGTGTGGTCTGCAGTGCATGTACTGCGTTCTAGAGAGGCGGAGTCCTGCGAGCTGGTTGAGTTCTTCGAACAGTGGGTTGTGATGATGCGCGAACACGCATCGACGGATGAGCGTGCACTGCGCCTCGCCGAGGATCCGCACCCGCCAGCGGAAGTTCGATGCAATTGGGTGTTGCGCAACACTGATGCATTCCATGACGCTACGGCGACCTCAACTCATGACCCTATGTGGCTTCCCTACGAGGCCAGGCTTTGTCGACTAGGTGATCAAGGTGGCGTGTGATGGTATCGGGTGCACAGCATTCGCCACGCGCGGCGTCAAGAAGCGCCGAGTCTTTCAACGATCTCATCTCATGCCCAGCTAGGTTGCGAAATCTGCTGGCTGGCAGCTGGGTGACTTCGGATACTGATGATGCGGCAAGTCTTTTCAGGGCGTGGGAAGAGAGTCGAAGATTCATCGCTGATGCTATAACCGGGCCTGGTCGAATCCTGGACTACGGGTGCGCCAATGGATTTCTCCTCCGATGTGTCTTGGAGTGGAGCGATCATCAACTTGAGCCATATGGCGTCGACATCGAAAGTGATCTCGTGCAGTCGGCACGGGATCTATTTCCGGAGTATACCGAGCGATTTGTCCTCGCTTCTAAGGATTCAGATCCGCGCGCTCTCTATAGGCTTCGGTTCGATCACGTGTACTGGGCGGTCGGGGATAATGTCGACTTTCGAGAGCCTCAGAATGTGCGCTGGTTTGAAGCGATTCTGAGTCTGGTAGCACGTGGCGGTTCATTGATACTCGGGTTCTACGGTGGCCGTGGACTGAATGCTCAGAAGGTAGATGCCCTGGCATCTGTAGGTGTTCCCATCGAATCGATCAGAGTGAACGCGTCGTCGCCCTCTCTGATGTTGGCGACGGTGGGTGTTTGACGGTCAGTAGCCCCACGGTGCGATGAATGACTTTCATCAGGCTCCGCCCAAGTCGTCCAGTGCGCGGACGATCCGCGACCGCGACACGAAATGGGTGGGGTTCCGGCGTTAGCGGAGCTCGCGGAGTCCGGCGTTCATTCGTCTGAGCGCGTCACCCGCTGTGATCGAGCGGCTGTACCGTGCCGCGACATCGCCGCCATTTCCCGTCGACACCCATTCGCACTGTGACTCGTTGCTTTGAGCGACCGCCACGGCATATCGAGCGAATGGTGAGACGATCCGCGCATCCTCCGGTTTGGTGATATCGATTCGGTAAGTGTGGATCTGGCCGTCCGGAGTCAGTACAACCTCATCGATTTGCTGCGAGTCTCCTGACCTCACCATTACCCGGTTGATACCGATTGGCCAGCCGGGAAGCGTAATCGGCACGGCAAACGTCTCAGTTAGCGTTTCAACGCGGCCCAGGAATCCTCGCCGTTGTACTTCCCGGCTCTCCCGCTTCTGCCCAATCACCGGCAGTGGGCGGCCTTGTGAACGTAAGCGACCGGCTGCCTGATCAGCGAGGGTAGTGAGCTCGCTTAGGCAGAGTTTGTCTGGTGTCACGGGCATATTGATTCTCAATCCTGGGCGCCGTCGATGATGATCTTCGCGATGTGCCATTCGATCTTGTGTGAGTTGTTGACCCAGTCGTTATAGGCGTATACACCCAATTCGCCGAAATATGTTGGCCAGACGAATGCCCATTCGGGCAGCCAACCTTGACGTGAAGTAATCGCGTCGGTGATGTCGGAACTGAGGATCTCCATGTCGGCGTTGTTGCGTCGCGCAAAGTCCTCGATATGTCCGTTGAACACGTTCGCGAGTTTGATGAACACTTCTTGCCCTGTGGTTTCGACATCTGCGGTCATCGCGATGATCCGCTTGACGGATTCGAGGTAGTCGAACTCGAGTGGGATCGCTTCGCGGTGCTGCATCTCGATGGGACCGGTCGTCCAGTCCCGGTCGCCAGGACCGGCTACGGTATCGATCTGCTTCACGAATTCGCAGACGTGCGTCCAACCGATGTCATCGAGGTCTGCCATGCCGCCACGTGCCGCCCATTCCTGGATCTTCATTTTCATGATGTTGATCATGAGCGTCTCGAGGGTGAGGGCGGTTGCGTCCCAGTGATGCACATCGAGGATCCTCGCGGCCACCTCTCGCCACTGCGTGTCGACGGCACTACCTTCGAGTTCGAGAGCGGCGTTGAGGCGCGCACGCATCTGATCGGAGTACGACTGCATCACGGAAACAAAGTTAGTGCCGAGTTCAGGCGGGATCGCCTCGGGAAGATAAGTTCCGATCGGGCGCCGCGGCACAACGGTCGCCGGGCTATTGGTGTTCGACGAGCCGCTGGTGCGGTCCAGGGACCAAAGGTCGTACCCACAATTGGTGCACTGCGCGACGAGGTTGCGATCTACGGTGGTCCCGCAAACACACGAGACCAGATTCGGGGAGCCGGATGCCGGACCCCGGGGGGTTACTGATGGCGTCTGCGGTGAACTAGGCGTCGGTGGCGAAGGCTGTGTACGAGCGGTGTTCGGAGTAGAGGTGTCGGGTTGACCTCGCCGCCTCCGGGGGTGCTCGTAGTTGATCCGCTTGGGGTGGGTGTAGTCAATGGGCATGCGTTACCAGCCTCGGCTGACATGGCGCGTCGAATGCAGGAGCATTTGCTGGTTCTCCGATGTGGAAGCGTCCGCACTTATCGGGACGCGCAGATGTTCAATCATAGGGTGTCGAGGCCGATTCGAGCCTGCATTGCTCATGTGTTTGCCGAATTCAACCGAACGGACGAACGACTACACCTCGCGAGCGGGCGTCTTCCGGGTTGTGCCTACCCGAGCCAGACGGCCCAGCTCTCGCCAGAGCGTTTGATTCTGGTCACCACCACCTCCTCAGGGATGCTCGGGAGATCGAACATCGCACGCGCCAGTGGATTAACGAGCATGGCTTCGACTACGTTGGCAACGCCTCGACCGCCAAAGTCGAGATTGCGGGTTGCGCCACTCTTCAGTGTGCGGAGCGCATCGTCGCCAATTCGGAGGTGGGCACCTGTTCTCTCCCGAACCCGCTTGGCGATATTGGCGACGAAAAGATCCACCAGATCATTGCTCACCGATTCGGATACAAAGTCAAAGACGACGATGTTCTCCCCGATCCGATTAAGAATCTCGGGCCTGCCCAATTCTAGTGTGAAGTGTTCAGCGACAGATTGTCGAATAGTCGATTCAACTTCGCGGTAAGAGGCGCCACGGGTAATCCGTGGAGTGCGTACACCGTCGGGTGTCACCATATACACACCCAAATTCGAGGTGAATACTATCATCGCCTCAGAGAAGTACACCGTGGATCCGTTGCCATCTGTGAGTCGGCCGTCTTCAAGTATCTGTAGGAACTTGTCAAGTATCTGAGGGTGGGCCTTCTCGACTTCATCGAACAAAATCAGCCGAAAGGGTTGCTGACGGACAGCATTGGTGAGTTCTCCACCGGCATTATGGCCGATGTAGCCGGGTGGAGCGCCGATCAGCCTGGCTTCCGCCCCCTCGTTGGAGAACTCACTCATGTCGAAGCGCAGGAAAGCATCCTTGCGCCCAAACACCAGTTCGGCGACGGACTTGGCTAACTCAGTCTTTCCCACGCCTGTTGGCCCAGCGAAAAACAGTACACCTTGTGGTCGGCCGGTTGAGCTAGCGGTTTGGGCGCCGGTCAGCCCCATTGTTGAACGAATGAGTATGTCGACTGTTTTGCGGACGGCGGCAGGTTGGCCGAGAACGTCGCGGCTCAAGGTGACTGCGGCGCTGCGGATTTTGGCTTTGAGTGCGGGATCGTGCCACGGATTATCCGGAATGCCAACGCGGAACGTGCGCACCGCGTCGTCGATATCGGTGCCCGATATTCCACGATCGATAGCTAAGCGATTAATTTCATTGATCGATCTGAGCGTGAGGCCACCGGTGAGTCCAGCGTAGCGGTCAACGAGTGATGCCGATGCCGAGTCCAGTGGTTCATTTGGAGGTTTGGGGTCGGCACCGGGAAGTGAGTTGATTAGCGACCGGATGAGGTTTCGGCGGTCACCGAGCGACGGCAACGGGATCGATATCACCCTGACGAGATCACTGCCGACAATCCAATGCGGCAGGTCGCCTTCGCGATCGACCATCCAAATGATCGCGTTGTACAAGGGGGTTCGGTGGGAACCAACCAGCAAGTGACGACGTGCCTTGAGCAAGACCTGTTCTGCAGCGACCATCAGCTCATGCAGTTCGCCGCCGTACGATTCCGAGTCGGCCCGTAACCGGGAAGCACCCTCTATGATCAGACAACAGGGGCTATCGGCAGTTGCCACCAGTCGTGTAAGGACTCGTAACTGTCTCGTCAACGACGCCTCGGAGCCGGCGACCTTCTCGGCGTCGCGGACCAACGTTGACCCGACGTTCGCTTGTTCGGCCAGGATGCCCAGTCCCTCGGAGGGATTAAACGTCACGACAGTCTGATGGCCGGCCGTCCTCAGTGTCTCCAGCAACGCGGACGTTGTGTTCAGACTCCAGAAGGGAGGTCCGTCAGCGCCTCGGTTGGGAACCAAAACCAGATCACGTAGGTTGCCTGTGAGGACCACTTGCGGATTCGCGGCGAGCGCGACATCTACCTCGCGAAGCCAAGTGGGCAATGAGGCATCGGAACTCGCCGAATCCATATGTCAATCCTCCATGTCATTGGTGCAATAGCCGCGCCGAGGAGTGCCTGACCAGGGTCGGCGTGCACTGCCGGGTTGCTATCACCCAGTCACGTTGAATGCTAACCGATTTGGGTGGAATCGACGGAGTAGGGTGAACCGAGCTGGCGGGACAGACTCGTCGAGTGTTGGGTGTGAACCACTCGCTGTGTCCGGTTGGCCTGAAGCAAAAATAAAGGTGCCGCACACCCAGAGAGTGTGCGGCACTTCTATTTTTGTGTGACGGAGTCAGACCGTCGAATCAGCCCTCGATGAACGTCTCGAGCTGCTGGCGCGCGACGTCGTCGGCGAGCTGCTCGGGCGGGCTCTTCATCAGGTAGGCCGAGGCGGGCAGGATCGGTCCGCCGATGCCGCGGTCCTTGGCGATCTTCGCGGCGCGCACGGCGTCGATGATGATGCCTGCCGAGTTGGGGGAGTCCCAGACCTCGAGCTTGTACTCCAGGTTGAGCGGCACGTCGCCGAAGGCGCGTCCCTCGAGGCGGACGTAGGCCCACTTGCGGTCGTCGAGCCATGCGACGTGGTCCGACGGTCCGATGTGGACGTTCTTGTCCTCGACCTTGCCGGCGAGCGAGCCGGTCAGGTTCGACGTGACGGCCTGGGTCTTGGAGACCTTCTTCGACTCGAGACGCTCACGCTCGAGCATGTTCTTGAAGTCCATGTTGCCGCCGACGTTGAGCTGGTAGGTGCGGTCGAGTGCCACGCCGCGATCCTCGAACAGCTTCGCCATCACGCGGTGGGTGATGGTCGCGCCGACCTGGCTCTTGATGTCGTCGCCGACGATCGGCACGCCTGCGGCGCGGAACTTCTCGGCCCACTCGGGGTCGGAGGCGATGAACACCGGCAGTGCGTTGACGAAGGCGACGCCCGCGTCGATCGCGCACTGTGCGTAGAACTTGTCAGCCTGCTCGGAGCCGACGGGGAGGTAGGAGACCAGGACGTCGACCTCGTTGTCCTTGAGGGTCTTCACGACGTCGACGCCGTCGCCGTCGGCCTCGGTGATGGTCTGCAGGTAGTACTTGCCGAGACCGTCGAGGGTGTGGCCGCGCTGCACGGTGACACCGGTCGGCGGGACGTCGGCGATCTTGATGGTGTTGTTCTCGCTCGCGAAGATCGCGTCGGAGAGGTCGAAGCCGACCTTCTTGGCGTCGACGTCGAACGCGGCGACGAACTCGACGTCGCGCACGTGGTACTGACCGAACTTGACGTGCATCAGACCGGGGACGGTCGCGTTCTCGTCGGCATCCTTGTAGTACTGAACGCCCTGGACCAAGGATGAAGCGCAGTTTCCTACGCCCACTATGGCCACGCGCACCTTATTGGGCTCACCCATGGTCGGGTTCTCCTTCTTTTTCTCTGGGACCGCGAACGTCGCTGGACCCTGGAACGTGGGTTACCGCCGGCGAGTTGTGTGTCACCGGGGCGGTGTCGAGCGCAGCCGATTCCGGCGGCTCGGGTGTTTCTTGTGTCCCGTCGCGACCCGGCTGTGGGGTCGCGTCCGGAAGTGTGTGTTCTGCGGCGATGAGCTCGTTGAGCCAGCGCACCTCGCGCTCGCTCGACTCGAGGCTCAGCTCGTGCAGTTGGCGGGTGTAGCGATCCGACGCACGCGTCGCGCGGGTGACGAGTTCGCGCAATCCCTCACGCCGTTCCTCGACCTGACGTCGACGCCCTTCGAGGATGCGCATCCGGGCCACCGCTGGGGTGCGGGAGAAAAAGGCCAGGTGGACGCCGAATCCGTCGTCGGTGTAGTTCTGCGGTCCGGTGTCGGCGACCAGCTCGTTGAAGCGGATGCGACCCTTCTCGGTCAGTTGGTACACACGTCGACCGCGACGCACCTTCATGCCCGCGGGCGTGCTCGCCTCGTCGATCAGGCCGTCCGCCTGCATCCTGCGCAGCGTCGGATACAGCGAGCCGTACGAGAACGCCCGGAATGCGCCCAACAACCCGGTGAGGCGTTTGCGCAGCTCATAGCCGTGCATGGGTGATTCGAGTAGCAATCCGAGAATGGCGAGCTCCAGCATGGTGCGCACCTCCTCGGTGATCTCGTGGCTGATCGCGCACGCAGAGGGTGTCCGATGGGACCACACGGCATGTCGCGTCGATGTGGTTTCCAATGTATCGCACCGATATAACTGTGTCGACGGGGGAGTGTCCACAACATGTCATGCCGGTGACCTGCGGGCGACGCGCGGGGTGGCGAGTGTTGACGCGGCGCGCGTCCGCGCAGACGTCCCAGAGCGTGACGACGTACGCTGAAACACGTGCGCCAGATCGTCGACTACGCCTTGCAGCGTCGGTCCCGACTGTCCGATGTCCACTCCGGCCGGACAGCCGTCGCCGACGTGTGCGACGCGAATCCCTACCTGTTGCGCGCCGCGAAGTTCCACGGGCGCCCGTCGTCGACGCTGTGCCCGATCTGCCGCAAGGAGCAGGTCACGCTGGTGTCCTGGGTGTTCGGCGACCGGCTCGGCCAGGTGTCGGGGTCGGCGCGTACCGCAGAAGAGATCGCCTCCCTCGACGCGACCGCCGAAGAATTCACCGTGCACGTCGTCGAGGTCTGCCGTACATGTAGCTGGAACCATCTGGTCCAGTCGTACGTTGCGGGTCTGCCGCCACGATCGACACGACGTCGTCGTCGGGTGGCCGAATAACGGTTGTTTCCACGTTCGTCGACGAGAGATACGACGCTCGTCGGCGTTCTGACTTTGTGGTGTGGGCCGCAGGTTTTTGCCGTGCCAGCGCCGCATACGTCACAGTGGAGTGGGCTCGATGCAATGGAGAAGTACTGTGAGGAGCGGTAAACCGACCATGGTGGCGGTTCTGACCTCGAACAACACGGCACAGGCACGCGTGAGCGCGACCTGGGTTGCGGTGCGGAAAGGTGATCGATGAGCGGGACGGAGTCGTCGCACGGCACGGGAAAACGGCCGACCCGATCGGCCAAGAACGATGCCGAGCAGACAACGCAGTCGCGGCATCGCGTGATCGCCTGGACGCTTGGCATTCTCGGTGGGTTGGTCCCCGCGGTGATCCTGATCGGCATTCTCGCCTTCGCGATCACCTACGCGACGGTGACGGTGCCCAGCCCCGGCGACATCAAGCAGAACCAGGTCGCCTTGATCACCGACTCGACGGGCAAGACGCTGGCCAAGGTCGTGCCGCCGGAGGGTAACCGCACCGACGTCAAGATCACCGACATCCCCAAGTCGATGCAAGACGCGGTGATCGCGGCGGAAGACCGCCAGTTCCGCAGCAACGAGGGCTTTTCGGTCACGGGCATCGGGCGCGCGGTGGTCGGTCGCTTCACCAACAACGCCGACGCCGGTGGTGGTTCGACCATCACGCAGCAGTACGTCAAGAACGCGCTCGTCGGCGATGAGCACAGCTATGAGCGCAAGTTCAAAGAGCTCGCGATCGCGACCAAGATGTCGGGACAGTGGTCCAAGGACGACATCATGGCCGCCTATCTCAACACTATCTACTTCGGGCGCGGCGCCTACGGTGTGTCCGCTGCCTCGCAGGCCTACTTCCGTAAGGACGTCAGCAAGCTGACCCCCGAGGAGTCCGCGGTGCTGGCAGCGGCGATCCGTTCGCCCTCCTACTACGACCCCGCCGTCGACAAGGTCGCTTCCGAGGGTCGCTGGAACTATGTGCTCGACGGCATGGTCCAGATCGGTTCGCTCAAGCAGTCCGAGCGGGCGTCGATGCAGTATCCGAAGGTCTACCCGCAGCCCGCGGCGGCCGTGGAGACGCCCGGCCCCAACGGCTTGATCAAGCGCCAGGTGATGGCCGAGCTGAACAAGCTGAACATCTCCGAGCAGCAGGTGCGGACCGAGGGCCTCAAGATCACCACCACGATCGATCCGAAGGCGCAGAACGCCGCTGTTCAGGCCGCGTGCCGCGAGAACAAGATCTACTCGTGCGACAACGGAGTGCTCAACGGCGAGCCCGACAAGATCCGCGACGCTGTCGTGTCGATCGACCCCAAGACCGGTGGAGTCCGGGGTTACTACGGTGGCGACGACGGCCAGGGTTGGGACTACGCGCAGGCTGGTCTGCAGACCGGATCGTCGTTCAAGGTGTTCGCGCTGATCGCGGCGCTGCAGCAGGGAATCCCGCTGTCCAAGGTGTACAGCTCCGCGCCCTACCAGACGTCGACGGGTCTGACCGTCGAGAACTCCGACGGTGAGAGCTGCGGGTCGTGCAACCTCGCGACCGCGATGAAGATGTCGCTCAACACCGTCTACTACCGCCTGATGATGGACCTCAACGGTCAGGCGCGCGCCGTCGCCGACGCCGCACACACGGCCGGGGTCGCCGAGTCGTTCGGCGACATCCAGAAGACCTTGCAGAACCCCAACGGTGAGGTCGAGGGCGGCGTCGTGCTCGGTCAGTACCCGTCGCGGGTCATCGACATGGCGTCGGCGTACGCAACGCTGGCGGCGTCGGGTGTCTATCGCGAGCCGTACATGGTGCAGAAGGTCGAGACCTCGACCGGTGAGGTGCTCTACGAGCATCAGCAGAACGACGGCAAGCGGGTCTTCCCTGCCAAGGTCGCCGACAACGTGACCTCGGCGCTCGAGCCGATCGCCGCGTACTCGAATGGCAATTCGCTCTCCGACGACACCTACGGTGCACGTCCGTCGGCGGCCAAGACCGGTACCGCGCAGCTCGGCGACACCGGGCAGAACAAGGACGCGTGGATGGTCGGCTACACGCCGCAGCTGTCCACGGCCGTCTGGGTCGGTACCGACAAGGGCACCGCGCTGACCAACTACGGCGGGTCGCCGGTGTACGGCAGCGGGCTTCCCGCCCAGATCTGGCGTAAGTCGATGAACAACGCCCTCGAGGGCGACCAGGTCGAGCAGTTCCCCGAGCCCGCGGCCATCGGTGGTCAGGCCGGTGCACCGACCGAAGCGCCGACCAGCACGTACAACCCTGACTACAACAACTCACCGCGAACGCGTACGCAGCGGGACAACACGCCGCAGATTCCGCAGATCCCGGGCAACGGTGGCGGCGGCGGAGGTGGCATCACCCTCGCTCCCGGCGTGACCATCCCGCTCCCGGGCAATCCGGAGCCGGGAAACGGCAACGGCACCACCGGTAACGGTGGTGCGGGAAACGGCGGTAACGGCGAGGGCGGTACCGGCACCGGCGGCACCGGCAATGAGGGCGGAGTCACCCCTGAGCCGCCGGTCGGCTGACCGTCGCTCGTCGTCGGGAAAGCACTTCGACGACGCCGCGTCAGCGCAGCCACAGCAGGGATCGATTCCTGACGGGGTGATCTCCGGCGGGGTGATGTCCGACGGTCAGATCGTGGGCGGGGTCGCCAGTCCGGTTGCCCTGTCCGACGACCTTCGGGTCGACGATGCGCGAGTGATTCCCAGCAGGACCGACGTCGTCGTGCGCGATGCGAGTCGCGTGATCGGCGGCCCATTGGGAGCGCACGGGGCAGTTGGCCGCAGTCGACGTTGGACACCGATCCGCGTGCTGTTCCTGCTTTCCCTGTGCGCGTTGGCGCTCAGTTGGTACGGCAAGGCGGGCTGCCTGCAGCAGGCTCCCGCGACGTCGGAGGCCAACGATGCCGGACATGCGATGCGGCTCGACTGGGATAACCAGCGTCAGTTCACCGATCTCTGCTACTCCGACGTGATCGCGCTCTACGGCGCCGAGCAACTGGACAAGGGCGCATTCCCCTACAAGGCCTCGTGGACTCAGCAGGACCAGAACGGCAACACCATCACGCGGTACATGGAGTACCCGGTGCTGACCGGCCTCTACATGTACGTCGCCGCGCAGGCTGCGCAGGGATGGCAGTGGTTGCACGATCACCTCGGGATACCGGGCGCGCTGAGCGTCGTGTTGTTCTTCGATCTCGTGGCGCTCGGTCTCGCATTATTCTGGCTCGTCGTCGTCTGGGCGACCGCCCTCACCGCCCGCTCGCGCATCTGGGCGGCATGGCTGGCTGCTCTCTCACCGCTTGTGATCGTCCACGCATTCACCAACTTCGACGCCATCGCAGTGGCGATGGTCGCGGTCGCGATCCTGGCGTGGGCACGTAATAAGCCGTGGCTGGCGGGGTTGTTCATCGGCCTCGGGGTCGCGTCGAAGTGGTATCCGATCCTGTTGTTGTTCGTCCTTCTCGTGCTGTGTCTCCGAGCCAGGCGGGGCAACGACTTCTTCGTCGCGGCGTCGGCGGCGGTACTGACGTGGGTCGTGGTGAATCTGCCGATCCTGCTGCTACATCCGCGCGGCTGGTACGAGTTCTTCCGCTATAACGGTCAGCGCGGCGCCGACTCCGACAGCCTCTTCCGCATCCTCGCGAAAGCGGCTGATTTCACATGGAACATCACGCTGCTGAATGCGGTCAGCCTCGGCCTGCTGGTCCTGATCGCCTGCGGGATCGGCTACCTGGCACTGCGCGTGCCGACCCGACCGCGCCTCGCGCAGTTGGCGTTTCTCATGGTCGCCGGCTTCCTGCTGGTGAACAAAGTCTGGAGTCCGCAGTACTCGCTGTGGCTTGTGCCGCTCGCGGTACTGGCCATTCCACATACGCGACTGCTGATGACGTGGATGGTGATCGACGCCCTGGTGTGGATTCCGCGGATGTCGCTGTTCCTCGATCCGTCGCGCCGCTGGCTCCCTGAGGGGTGGTTCACCCTGGTTGTAGTCCTTCGCGCGCTCATGGTGGTCGCGCTGTGCGTCGTCGTGATCTGGCAGATCTACCACCCCGAGGACGACCTGGTGCGTCGAGATCGACGCGGTAGACCGCTCGACGATCCGGCGGGCGGACCACTCGACGGAGCTGCCGGCGGGTATCCGACGGCCGATCCGGCTCGGCTTGGTGCGATGCCAGAAACTTTCGGTGGAACCGGCAGGCGGGTTTCGACGTCCCAGGGTGCATGACAACATCCGATCTCGCAGCTCCCACAGAACTCGTCGAATGGGCTGGGTGAGCCAAGCTACCTGCGTCACGACGAGTTCGGACGATACCGCGACGGACGGATCGGGATGTCCTATCCGTGACGTGAGATGCGCTGCAGCAGAGCATCTCTCGCTGCCGGCCAGCCGTCGTCGGTCATGGCGTACTGCGCGGTGGTGCGCCACCCGTCGGCCCAGCGTCGGTGTTTGCGGAGAAGTCCCTCGAACTGTGCGCCGAGTTTCGCGATCGCTGCCCTCGACTGCGCGTTGTTCTCGTGCGTGTGCCACACGACGCGCACGGCGCCGCAGTCATCGAAGGCGTGATGCAGCAGAAGGTATTTCGCGGTCGGATTGACCGCAGTGCCCTGCGCCGTGTCGGCGTAGAAGGTGTACCCGATCGCGACGGAGAGGTTGGCGTGGTCGATGTCGTAGTAGCTCGTCGAGCCGACAAGGCGTCCGTCGCTGTTGTCGACGACCGCGTAGGCGATGCGCGCGTCGTCGGCGTGTGCTGCGGCGATGTACTCGCGTGCCGACTGTTCGTCGCGTGGCACTGATGTCCAGGCGAAGCGTTGCGGATCGTCGACGACCCGCGCGAGTGCGGGAGCGTCGTCGAAGGTCAAGGGCCGCAGTGTGACCCGCTCGCCGACGAGCGGGGCGTCGCCAAGCCATTCGTTCATGTCGACTCCTCTACGACGACGTCGCGAGCACGGGTTCGGGGTCGTCGGACGGACGTGGGCGAGGAGCGACCATGGTGGCCAACGGTTCTCGCAGTGGGGCACGGACGAACGCGAAGATCAGGTACAGGTGGATCGTGGCGGTCACCCAGACACCGATGTTCACGCCCGCCATCACCCACCACTGCATCGGCGCGTGCGCCGTGTAGATGCCGAACAAGCGGAAGATGGTGGTGTCCAACAGGAAGTCGGCGATGAGGTAGGCGATGATGATCGGCCACCGCGTCTTGAGCAGCACGAAGAACGGGAGAATCCACAGCGTGTACTGCGGTGAGTGGACCTTGTGGAACAACATGAATCCGGCGAGCATTGCGCCCGAGACGCCGATCCACGGATAGGTGCCCGACTGCAGGTACACGCGCCAGCCCAGATAGACCGCGAGCGCGAAGGCGCACAGGATCAGCAGCGGAGACAGCATGCCGACAAGTGAGTTGTACGTGTCGGTCTGGCCGCCGGTGAAATGTCGAAGTCCCCAGTACCAGATGGAGTTGGTGTCGACGTCGGACTTCCGCTTGCCCTGGAACGAGAGTGCAGCCTTCCAGCCCTTGAAGCCGACGATCATGAACGGCAACTGGATCGCGATCACGGTCACGGCCGCCGCCGCGGCCGTCATGATCGCGCCGGTCCAGTCGAGATCCTCGGTTCGACGCCGCGCGTCGATCATGCTGCCGGCGCCGCGCGTCAGCACGTACAAGGCGAGCGGCAGCGCGAAGAAACCCGGGTAGAGCTTGAGGCAGAAGCCGATTCCCAACAGCACCGCAGCGAGCATCGCCGATGTTCGTAGTGAGAGTCGACGGTCGCCGGTTCGCGGATTGGTCGACGCACCCCAGGCCATCACCGCGACGGCACCGACCGCTGTCGCGACGACGGGCAGCTCCCAGTTGTGGAAGGCGTAGAGCACGAGCGGCGGGGTTGCGGCCCACAGGAGAACCCACCACCGAGTCATCAGCGCCAGCATGATGGTGATCGCGAAGGCGAACGGAGCGAGCAACAGCGCGGAATGCTGGAAGAACTCGGTGTCGGTGTGTGCGCCGATCGCGCCGAGGTACATCAACATGCCGGACAGCACCGGGTACTCGACAACGCCGCCGAACAGGTGACCGTTGGGCCCGATCCCGCCGTGGATGTACGGGAAGATGTGATTGTTGATGTCGCGCCCGACCCACAGGTACATCAGGTCGGAATAGCAGGGGACAACCGCGTCGACGTCGCCGACGGGGAAGTGATGCGACCGACCGTCGGGAAAGAACGGCTCGCCGCCGCACTTCACCTTGATGACATAGGACCAGTACAGAGCCACCGATGTGAGAAGCAGCGAGACCAGAACGATCAACGCTGTCTCGCCGCGACGAGACAGCGTGTACTGCCCAAAGCCCATGGTTGGAGAGAAGCGGAGCGCGGGCATGGCCTACAGGGTAGGAGATCGATGCCGGGTGGGCTGCGTCACCTACCACTGTGGACGAGTGCTCGGCTATGCGAAACGTGCTCGCGCGGCGTCGGTCGCGGGGCTGAATACATTGACCAGGTTGCCGTCGGGATCGCGGAACAGCAGTGAGCGATTACCCCACGGCATCGTCGTCGGCTCGTTCACGAATTCGGCAACGACCTCCCGCAGCGTCGCATACACGGCGTCGACGTCGTCGACGAGGAAGTCGAACGTGACTGACCGATTGGCCCGGGACTCGAGTGCATTCTCGCCGAGAAGTCCGATGGTCTGCGAGCTGGCGATCGCCAGGGTGCCGGTCGACGTCTCGAGTTCGGCGAACAGTGGATGGACGCGGCGCGCGGACAGTCCGGTGATCTTTTCGTAGAACTCGACGAGGCCGTCGACGTCGTCGGTGATGACACGGGTGGCTGCCAGTTTCATGGTGGTGTCCTTTTCGGTTGAGGTCTGCGGTGGTGATCGACGATCACCGAAGGCAACGCTATGAGCGATACCGGACAGAATCAGCCCGGTTTCAGTGGCAGAATCGGTCGCATGACGGCGCCCGTGTCCCGCGTGCTGCAGCTACTCGAGTTGCTGCAATCGACCGGCCTGCGCACGGTCGGCGAGCTCTCCGATCGGCTCGGCGTCGATGAGCGGACCGTCCGCCGTTACGTGCAGCAGCTACGCGACCTCGACATTCCGGTCGAATCGATGCGTGGACGTCACGGCGGATACAGGATGTCACCCGGCTATCGCATGCCGCCGCTGATGCTTTCCGACGACGAGGCGGTCGCAGCGACGGTCGGGTTGCTGCGCGCACAATCGCAGGACGGATGGTCGGACACCGCTGCGCAGACGGCGTTGTCCAAGATCCGACGTGCCCTCCCACGTCGCGCTGCCGCGCGGGTCGACGCGCTCCTCACGACTGCGAGCTTCGACGTGCGCCGTCGATCCGACGCCGCCGACGCCGAGGTGCTGTTGACGGTTGCCGACGCGGTAGCCCATCGTCGACCGTTATTGATGACGTACCGAAGCGGCTCGAAGCCAGCAGCTGTGACCGCACAGCGCACGATGCATCCGTATCACCTCGTGTCGCACGCAGGCCGCTGGTACGTGGTGGGCCTCGACCTCCGTCACGGCGACGAGCGCACCTTCCGTCTCGACCGGGTACAGGCAATCCGCACGTTGCCCGGCGAATTCACCTCGCGATCCCATCGCAGCGAGGATGGTCCGCCCGATCTGACGCGCCGTTTCGCCACCGCCGAGCGTGTCTGGCAGGTGTCGGTGCGCGTTGCGGCGCAGGAGGACGTGATTCGCGCTCATCTGCCGCCGAGTATTGCCGTGCTGGAACGGCTTTCGAGGACCGACGATGACGAAACCTGGTGGCGCGCGTCCATCTCGGCCGAGCGCCTCGACTGGATTCCCGGGGTGCTCGTGGGGCTCGGATGCGCCTTCGTGATCGAGTCGCCTGAGGAGTTGCGCAGGGTTGTCGACAACGCGGCTGAGCGACTGCGTGAGTCGGCGCGACGCTGATTTCGCTGGTCAGGGGTGTCCCGTGTATGGTGGAGCGGTTGCCGACGCAGGCGACCCTCCTGCCACGGACAGTCCGTGGCCGATGAGCCCATAGGAGGTGATGTGGTCTTATGCGTCACTACGAATTGATGGTCATTCTCGATCCGAATCTGGACGAGCGCACCGTCGCCCCTTCACTCGATACTTTCCTCAACGTTGTCCGTAACGACGGCGGCAAGGTGGATAACGTCGACATCTGGGGCAAGCGCCGACTCGCGTACGAGATCTTGAAGCACAGCGAAGGCATTTACGCCGTCATCGATCTCAACGCCGAGCCCAAGACGGTCAGCGAGCTCGATCGTCAGCTGAAGCTCAACGAGTCGGTTCTGCGCACGAAGGTTCTGCGCAAGTAACCCACAGATCCCTGATCGACCGAACGAATCCATCGATCTCGTCGGTGTCGACACCTAGGGTTGAACTCAACTCGCGGTGCACATCGATTTCGACGAGTGCCCACACGTAGACCTAAGGGGAAACACATGGCAGGCGACACGGTCATCACAGTCATCGGCAACCTCACGGCTGATCCGGAACTCCGGTTCACCCCGTCGGGTGCGGCGGTGGCCAACTTCACGGTGGCGTCGACGCCGCGCACATTCGATCGTCAGACGAACGAGTGGAAGGACGGCGAAGCGCTGTTCCTGCGCTGCAACATCTGGCGTGAGGCCGCGGAGAACGTGACCGAGAGTCTGACCAAGGGATCCCGGGTCATCGTGCAGGGCCGTCTCAAGCAGCGGTCGTACGAAACCCGCGAGGGTGAGAAGCGCACTGTTGTTGAGCTGGAGGTCGACGAGATCGGCCCATCGCTGCGATACGCCACCGCGAAGGTCAACAAGGCCTCGCGCGGTGGGGGCGGCGGCGGAGGCTTCGGCTCGTCCGGCGGCGGAAGCCGCGGCGGCGGGTCGGGCTCGGGCCAGCAGGTTGCCGACGACCCGTGGGGCAGTGCACCCGCGAGCAGCGGCGGAAACTTCGGCGGCGGGGACGACGAACCCCCCTTCTGAACCGCGACGACGCCCCTCATGTGAAAGAGGCGTCCTCGCAACAACTTTGGAGTAAGTACACATGGCAAAAGCTAAGAGCACCCGGAAGGTGCGCGTCGAGAAGGTCACCAAGACCAAGGCGTGCTCCTTCTGCAAAGACAAGAAGGCCGACATCGACTACAAGGACACCGCGCTGCTGCGTCGTTTCCTGTCAGATCGCGGCAAGATCCGGTCGCGTCGCGTGACCGGCAACTGCGTCCAGCATCAGCGCGACGTCGCTGTGGCCGTCAAGAACTCGCGTGAGGTGGCACTACTGCCCTTCACCTCGACCGCCCGATAAGCCGGAAGGGGATAACGACATGAAACTCATCCTCACCGCTGCCGTGGAGAACCTCGGCGAAGCAGGCGACACTGTCGAGGTCAAGGACGGCTACGGCCGCAACTTCCTGCTGCCCCGCGGCCTGGCCATCAAGGCCACCCGTGGTGCCGAGAAGCAGGTCGAGACCATTCGACGCTCGCAGGAGGCCCGCGAGGTCCGTGGCGTCGAGCACGCCAACGAGCTCAAGCAGGCGCTCGAGAACCTGTCGAGCATCAGCCTCACGGTCAAGACGCACGATTCGGGCAAGCTGTTCGGCTCGGTCACCGCTGGCGATGTCGCCGGCGCGATCAAGTCCGCAGGTGGCCCCGCAGTCGACAAGCGCAGCGTCGAACTGCCCAAGGGACACATCAAGTCGACCGGCACCTTCCCGGTCGTCGTGAACCTGCACCCCGACGTCACCGCGACCGTTCAGGTCGACGTCGTCGCTGCTTGATTTACCCGCTGCCTGATACGCAGTAGCTGTACACCGGTCGAGAGCCGGGCGGGCGAGGGGAGGCCCCGCGCGCGGGGGGGGGGATGGGGTTGTGGTTTTAATGGTTATTTAAGCGCCACCCGGGTTAAG